>NZ_QKMQ01000020.1:0-139797 GCF_003208145.1 Pseudomonas sp. RV120224-01b
GCTGTTTGGCGCAGCGAGAGTCGATGCTCAAGCATGTGCTTGAGTACCTGCCGTTTGAAGTCCTCAGTGTAGCGCTGGCCATGTGGGCGGGGACTGAGGCTGGCGGTGGATCGGTAACTGGCAACCCAGCGCCGAAGCAAACTGAAATCGATGCCCAAGTGTCGGGCCACTTTGCGAAAGCCGTTGCTGCCTTCCAGATAGGCCGTGATCGCCGTGAGCTTGAACTGCTCTGAGTATTTGCCCATAAATCCCCCAAGGGTTGGATTGGTGTCCAACTTCTTGGGGGCAGTCCAGATACTGCGCAGGTCTTCAGCATTGCGCGATCACTGTGGGAGCCCGGCTTGCCGGCGATGGGCTGCGCAGCAGCCCCGCTTTGCTTCAGGTCGGTAGCGCAAAGAACGTACGCATCAACCCGTCATCCTCCACACCCAACCGCTCAGCCATCACCTGGCGATCAAACAACGCCCCCGTGCGCATCTCACGCACCCTCGCCCCCTCCGGCGCCCGCGCCAGTGCCTTCAGGCACACTTCCATGAAACGATGATTGTCTCCCTTCACCGGCGTCAGCTTTTCAACCTGCAAATAACGCCCCGGCATCATCAGCGACTCCGCCTCGTCCGGACGCCTTGAGAACGGCCCGATCGGCGTTGCCTGCACGTCCTCACCCGGCTCCAGCACATACACCAACGCATTGTCGCCAAAAGCCCCCTTGCCGCTCGCCTGGGTCTGCGGGTCGTTGAACACCTCCCACAGGGCATAAGGGTTTTCTGTGAACGACGTGAAATCGCTGGTCACCAACACGTCGCCCACTGCAAGGGCACCCTCGCCTGTCGTCGGTATGCCAGAACCACGCAGGCCGGACGCCGCACGGTACAGCCGCACTTGATTGTTCACGCCTAATTGCCCAAGCGCATGTGCAAGGTCGTGGCTGCGCCGGATGCTCTCGGCACGCGAGCCTTCCAAAGGCAAACCTTGCCACAAGTTGTTGTAGCGCTCCGGCGAGCTGGTGTATTCGGCAATGGCGGCCGAGCCAAAACCGTGCTCATCGCGGTAAACCGGGTAGGGCTCACCAAAAGCATCGAGATAAGTGCCGCTCGCACTCACGCTATCGAGATCGGCCCAAGGCACCGTCCCCAGCAGGGCTTCCTGCCGTGCCAACGCCTGGTCCGACATGGCCAGTAACTCATCTGCAGCCGGTGCCATGTAACGCTCCCAGTCCACTGCAGCAGCGGGGGTTTGCGCTAGTCCAGCCACACGTGGCGGTAGCCGGGCATCGGCGAACAACTCACTGGCCCGCAGCATTGCCCCATCGAGCAGGATGAACAGCACATCCACAAGCACTGCCCACCAGGCTGCCGTGCGCCAGGCAACCTTGCCATTGATTGCTCTGTCCAGGTGCAGTACCAGGCTTGCCGTGCCAAGGCCAAGCGACGTCAGGATCACTGGCCAACCAAGTGGCGCCATAGGCGCAATCAACATGCTTGCAGCCTGCAACCCAGCCAGCCATTCAGCCTTGCGCAACTGTGCATTGGTGGTCAGCCGTTCGTGGGCCTCATGGGTCAGCTGATCCATGAACATCTCACGAACATGAATAAACAGGTCACCCACAACAGCTTGCCGCTGCGTGTCATTCGAGGCCACATGTGCTTCTATCCAGGCCTGGAGCGTTGCGCGATCGTCCAAGACCACCAGCACATTCTGCGCATCGGGTAGATAGACGCACTGCCTGCCGGTCTTGAGTGAGTACAGGAACAGCGGCCTGACACCGGGGTCGCTGCTGGAAAGCGAACGCCAGCCACCCCGGGCATTTGCAGGATAATCCTCGCGCAGCGCTTTCAGGCTACTCGGCAGCAGCGTCACACGCAGCGTTGCCGCAAGCAGTTCACGCCGCTCAAGTTCGCTCAGCACGGACTGGCCGACAGCGGCAAGAAAGCGGGCGCGGGCCAGTACGCAGTAATCTTCGCCACGCTGCTCACGAAAACGGCTCAGTGCCTCGCTGTAGCGCCCCGCAAAATCCATTTGCCAGAACGCCTTCAGCACCCGCTGCGGGTCAAGCCGCACTTCGTTGCGCTCGTCATAGTGCGCGTGGCTGGCATCTACCCGGTAGAAACCACCGTAAACACTCAACGCATCTGCAGCAGTCTGCTGCTGAGGGCTGAAACGCTGGATCACCAGCTCGGTCAGGCTCAGCGACCGCCGTGGCGGCCCACGGTGGCGCCAGCCGGTGTAGCTGCGCGAGCTGCTGGCCGCCGACTGGAATTCATGCCAGTAGAGCGTGTCCGGGTCCAGCCAGTATCCCAGCTGCTGGCGCAGCACATGGCCCGCCGCCTGGCGCGCCAGGCCGTGCAAATCCGGAAATTGCCCGAGCAGGCGCTGGGCCACCTGGGCAAGAGGGAGGAGTTGTTTATCGTTCATGCTACTCGGCTGCCTGACTGTGGGGGGCACCACTACATCCGCAAGCCACAGCAACGATGCGGTATCGCTTTACAGCCCGCATCAGCCTCAGGTTAGAATCGATTGGCACGCGACCTGCTAGCTTTTGCTGAAAAATCCGCTACCAAGTCCCTTCCCCCGCTGTTTCGGAGTACCTGCCTTTGGATGCAAGCACCATCAATAGCCTGTTCCTGATCGGCGCATTGCTGGTGGGTGCAAGTATCCTGGTCAGCTCGCTGTCGTCGCGCCTGGGCATCCCTATCCTGGTCATCATCCTCGCCGTCGGCATGGTCGCCGGTGTGGATGGTGGCGGCATCATCTTCAACAACTACCCCACCGCCTATCTGGTGGGCAACCTGGCACTGGCCGTGATCCTGCTCGACGGTGGCCTGCGCACACGGGTGGCAAGCTTTCGCGTGGCACTGTGGCCGGCGCTGTCGCTGGCCACGGTCGGGGTAATGATCACCACCGCCCTCACCGGCCTGGTCGCCGCCTGGCTGTTCAACCTCAGCCTGATCCAGGGCCTGCTGATCGGCGCCATCGTCGGCTCTACCGACGCTGCGGCGGTGTTCTCGCTGCTGGGCGGCAAAGGCCTGAACGAGCGGGTTACCGCCACGCTGGAAATCGAGTCGGGCAGCAACGACCCGATGGCGGTGTTCCTCACTGTCACCCTAATCGACATGATCGCCAGCGGCCAGACTGGCCTGCACTGGAGCCTGCTCACCCACCTGCTGCGCGAGTTCGGCATCGGCGGCCTGCTGGGCCTGGGTGGCGGCTGGCTGATGCTGCAACTGGTCAACCGCATCAACCTGGCTGGCGGCCTGTACCCCATCCTGGTGGTGGCTGGTGGCCTGGTGGTGTTCTCGCTGACCAACGCCCTGCACGGCAGCGGTTTCCTCGCCGTGTACCTGTGCGGCCTGGTGCTGGGCAACAAGCCGATCCGCAGCCGCCACGGCATCCTGCACATGCTCGACGGCATGGCCTGGCTGGCCCAGATCGGCATGTTCCTGGTGCTGGGGCTGCTGGTCACCCCGCACGACCTGCTGCCCATCGCCCTGCCGGCACTGGGCCTGGCGCTGTGGATGATCCTGGTGGCGCGGCCGCTGTCGGTGGTCGCAGCCTTGCTGCCCTTCAAGGCCTTCCATGGCCGCGAGAAAGGCTTCATTTCCTGGGTCGGCCTGCGCGGCGCGGTACCGATCATTCTGGCGGTGTTCCCGCTGATGGCCGGCCTGCCGGACGCCCAGCTGTTCTTCAACCTGGCGTTCTTCATCGTGCTGGTGTCGCTGCTGGTGCAAGGCACCAGCCTGCCGTGGATGGCCAAGCTGCTAAAAGTGACCGTACCGCCAGACCCGGCACCGATCTCCCGCTCTGCCCTGGAAGTGCACATCACCAGCGAGTGGGAGCTGTTCGTGTACCGCCTGGGTGCCGAAAAATGGTGCATCGGCGCCGCCCTGCGCGAGCTGAAAATGCCCGAAGGCACGCGGATTGCCGCCCTGTTCCGTAACGAGCAACTGCTGCACCCGTCGGGCAGTACCGTCCTGGAAGTAGGCGACATGCTCTGCGTGATCGGCCACGAGCACAACCTGCCGGCCCTGGGCAAACTGTTCAGCCAGGCGCCACAGCGTGGCCTGGACCTGCGCTTCTTCGGCGACTTCGTACTCGAAGGCGATGCCGAACTGGGCGCGGTGGCAGCGTTGTACGGCCTGAAACTCGATGGCCTGGACGCGAAAATGCCGTTGGCGCAGTTCATCCGACAGAAGGTCGGAGGCGCTCCAGTAGTAGGTGACCAGGTCGAATGGCATGGCACGATCTGGACCGTGGCGACCATGGACGGGAACAAGATCCAGAAAGTGGGCGTCAGATTCCCCGAAGGAACGCGACCCGGACCAGGATTGTTCCTCTAAACTTCGTTTCTGCCGGATCCACAAGTAGTCTGCCTATGTCCCTGCGCGTGTACCTTCGCACAGCCCTGCTCGGGCTGTGCCTGTCCCTTTCCTTTGCGGCCACTGCCGCAGAGGCCCCGACCACCGCCAGCATCCAGAACAGCCTCGACAAGATCGCTGAGCGCAAGCTGCCCGAGGCCGACCAGAAGGCCCTGCAGCAGGTGCTCGAACAGACCTTGAGCCAGCTCGCCAGCAAGGAAGACAGCGAGAAGAAGCTTGCCGCGCTGAAGCAGCAGCTGGCCGGGGCCCCGAAAGAAACCAGCGACAGCCAGAAAGAGCTCGCCAGGCTCAAGGAAAGCAAGCCCCAGCCCGTCGCCCAGCGTTATGCCACGCTGAGCGTGCCGCAGCTTGAGCAGATGCTCAGCGAGCGCAACACCCAACAGGGCGAGCTGCAAAAGGCGCTGTCCGAAGCCAACAGCCTGATCATCAATTCGCAAACCCGCCCGGAACGCGCCCAGGCCGAAATCAGCAACAGCCAGGCCCGTACCCAGCAGATCAACAACATCCTCAAAACCGGCAAGGACGGCGGCAAATCCATCAACGCCGACCAGCGCAACCAGCTCAATGCCGAGCTGGCCTCGCTCAATGCGCTGACCCTGCTGCGCCGTCAGGAACTGGCCGGCAACAGCCTGCTGCAAGACCTGGGCAACGCCCGCCACGACCTGCTGATCGAACGCGCCACACGCCTGGAGCAGGAAATCCAGGACCTGCAGACCCTGATCAACGACAAGCGCCTGGCCCAGTCCCAGGAGGCGGTAACCCAGCAGTCCATCGAAGCCCAGAAGGCCGGCGGCAGCAGCCTGCTGGCCACCGAAAGCGCGCTTAACCTCAAGCTTTCCGACTACCTGCTGAAAAGCACCGACCGCCTGAACGAACTGACCCAGCAGAACCTGCGCACCAAGCAGCAACTGGACAGCCTGACCCAGGCCGACCAGGCGCTGGACGAGCAGATCAACGTGCTCAAGGGCAGCCTGCTGCTGTCCAAGATCCTCTACAAGCAGAAGCAGACCCTGCCGCACCTGAAGGTCGACCGCGACCTGGCCGACCAGATCGCCGACACCCGCCTGTACCAGTTCGAGGTCAACCAGCAGCGCGAGCAAATGAGCAGCCCGGTCACCTATGTCGACAAGCTGCTGGCCGCCCAACCGCAGGAAGAGGTGACGCCTCAGCTGCGCAAGGCCCTGCTGGAAGTGGCCATCAACCGTAGCGACCTGCTGGAGCGGTTGAACCGCGAGCTGTCGGCGCTGCTGAACGAATCGATCACCCTGCAGCTCAATCAGAAGCAGTTGCTGGGCACCGCGCAGAGCCTGCGCACTACCCTCGACGAGCAGATGTTCTGGATCCCCAGCAACAAGCCGCTGGACTGGGACTGGCTGAGCTATGTGCCAGAGCGCCTGGCTGACCAGGTCGCCAACCTGCCGTGGGGTTCGGGCCTGAAGGAGCTGGCCGACGGCCTCAGCCAGCGCCCGCTGCTGTTCCTGCCATTGCTGCTGGTGATTGGCGCCCTGTTGTGGCGGCGCAAGTACCTGTACCAACGGCTGGGCAAGGTGCACCAGGACATCGGCCATTTCCGCCGTGACAGCCAATGGCACACGCCCCAGGCAATCCTCATCAATATCCTGCTGGCGATGCCGGTCAGCCTTGGCCTGGCGCTGTGCAGCTACGCCCTGCAGATCGACGCCCGCGGGCAAAACGCCAACCTGGGCGCCGCCCTCTGGCAACTGGCCCAGGCCTGGCTGGTGTTCTACACCGCCTACCGCATCCTCGCCCCGGGTGGCGTGGCCGAAATCCACTTTCGCTGGCACAAGCCTCAGGTCGAGTTCCTGCGCGGCTGGGTGCGCCGCCTGGGCACCGTGGTACTGGCGCTGGTCGGGGTGGTGGCGGTGGCCGAGCACCAGCCATCGGCGCTGGCCGACGACGTGCTGGGGATCGGCGTGGTGCTGACGTGCTACGCACTGATGGCCTGGCTGCTCAGCCGCCTGCTGCTCAGCAGCCCGGCACACCGCGACACATCACTGTTCCGTAAGGCAGTGGGCGTGGCCTTTACCGCCCTGCCCATCGCCCTGTTCGTCGCCGTGTGCTTCGGCTACTACTACACCGCGCTGAAACTCACCGACCGGCTGATCTACACCCTGTACCTGCTGCTGTTCTGGCTGGTGATCGAGGCTGCATTCGTGCGTGGCCTGTCGGTCGCGGCACGGCGCCTGGCCTACCAGCGGGCGCTGAGCAAGCGGGCTGCAGCCAAGGAAGGGCTGGATGGCGAAGTCATCACCGAAGAGCCGACGCTGGACATCGAGCAGGTCAACCAGCAGTCGCTGCGCCTGATCCGCCTGGCCCTGCTCGGCGGCTTCATCGCCGGCCTGTACTGGGTGTGGGCAGACCTGATCTCGGTGTTCGCCTACCTCAACAACTTCGTCCTCTACGAATACACCAGCGGCACCGGCGCCGCCGCCAGCATGGTACCGATCAGCCTCGGCGACCTGCTGGGTGCGCTGGTGATCGTCGGCATCACGTTCGCCCTGGCCGGCAACTTGCCAGGCCTGCTGGAGGTTCTGGTGCTGTCACGCCTGAACCTGGCCCAGGGCAGCGCTTACGCCACCACCACGCTGTTGTCCTATACCATCGTCGGCGTCGGTATCGTCAGCACCCTGTCCACCCTGGGGGTGAGCTGGGACAAGCTGCAATGGCTGGTGGCTGCACTGTCGGTGGGCCTGGGCTTCGGCATGCAGGAAATCTTCGCCAACTTCATCTCCGGCATCATGATCCTGTTCGAGCGCCCGGTGCGCATTGGCGACACCATCACCATCGGCAACCTGTCCGGCACGGTCAGCAAGATCCGCATCCGCGCCACCACCATCACCGACTTCGACCGCAAGGACATCATCGTCCCCAACAAGACCTTCATCACCGGCCAGCTGATCAACTGGTCGCTGACCGACACGGTCACCCGGGTGACGCTGAAACTGGGCATTGACTACGGCTCCGACCTGGACCTGGTACGCGACCTGCTGCTCAAGGGCGCGCATGAGAACCCACGGGTGCTGAAGGACCCGGAACCGATCGTGTACTTCCTCAACTTCGGCGAAAGCTCGCTGGACCACGAGCTGCGCATGCACGTACGCGACCTGGGCGACCGCAACCCGACGCTGGACGAGATCAACCGCTACATCAGCCGGGAGTTCAAGGCGCACAACATCAAGATCTCGGTACGCCAAGTCGAGGTGTTCCTGATGGACCCCAACGGCGGCAAACAGCAGTTGATTCCGATGGAGCAGCCCAAACCGGATGGCACTGCACCGGCCTGAGTGGGCTCGAATGCTTTATTCTGTGCTGAATCTCAGGAGCAGCCCGTGAAAGCCCTCGACCAACTCACTTTCGACAACCGCTTCGCCCGCCTGGGCGATGCGTTCTCCACCCAGGTCCTGCCCGAACCCATCGCAGACCCGCGCCTGGTCGTCGCGAGCGAGTCGGCCATGGCCCTGCTCGACCTCGACCCCGCCCAGGCCGACCTGCCGGTGTTCGCCGAGCTGTTCAGCGGCCACAAACTGTGGGAAGAAGCCGACCCACGGGCGATGGTGTACTCCGGCCACCAGTTCGGCTCCTACAACCCACGCCTGGGCGATGGCCGTGGCCTGCTGCTGGCCGAAGTGCTCAACGACAAAGGCGAACACTGGGACCTGCACCTGAAGGGGGCCGGCCAGACCCCGTATTCGCGCATGGGCGACGGCCGTGCTGTGCTGCGCTCGTCGATCCGCGAGTTCCTCGCCTCCGAAGCCCTGCACGCCCTCGGCATCGCCACCAGCCGTGCGCTGTGCGTAGTCGGCTCCAGCACCCCGGTATGGCGCGAAACCCGCGAAAGCGCTGCCATGCTTACCCGCCTGGCGCAGAGCCATGTGCGCTTCGGCCATTTCGAATACTTCTACTACACCAAACAGCCCGAGCAGCAGCGCGTGCTGATCGACCATGTACTGCAGCAGCATTACCCTGAATGCCAGGATGCCGAGCAACCGTACCTGGCCATGTTTCGCACCATCGTCGAGCGCAATGCCGAACTGATCGCCCGCTGGCAGGCCTATGGTTTCTGCCACGGGGTGATGAACACCGACAACATGTCGATCCTGGGCATCACCTTCGACTTCGGCCCCTACGCCTTCCTCGACGACTTCGACGCCAACTTCATCTGCAACCACTCTGACGACCGCGGCCGCTACAGCTACGCCAATCAGGTGCCCATCGCCCACTGGAACCTCAGCGCGCTGGCCCAGGCCCTGACCACGGTGATCGAGGTGGAGCCCCTGAAAGAAACGCTGGGCCTGTTCCTGCCGCTGTACCAGGCCCATTACCTGGACCTCATGCGTCGCCGCCTGGGCCTGACCACTGCCGAGGATGACGACATTGCGCTGGTCGAGCGCCTGCTGCAATGCATGCAGCGGGGTGGCGTGGACTACAGCCTGTTCTTCCGCAAACTGGGCGAACAGCCGGTTGCCGAGGCGCTGAACGTAGTGCGTGATGATTTCATCGACCTGGCCGCTTTCGACGCATGGGGCGCAGATTACCTGGCCCGCTGTAAGCGCGAGCCGGTTAATGCCCAAGGCCGCCGTGAGCGGATGCATGCGGTGAACCCGCTGTATGTGCTACGCAATTACCTGGCGCAGAAAGCCATCGAAGAGGCTGAAGCGGGGGATTACAGTGAAGTGCGGCGGTTGCATCAGGTGCTGAGCAGACCGTTCGAGGAACAGTCTGGAATGCAGGCCTACGCCGAACGCCCGCCTGAGTGGGGCAAGCACCTGGAAATCAGCTGCTCTTCCTGAATAACGCCTAACCCTGTGGGAGCGGGTTCACCCGCGAACACCGGCGCAGCCGGTGCCATTCACCGCGTCGAATTCTTCGCGGGTAAACCCGCTCCCACAGGAAATTGTGATAGCCATATTGGAGTTGTCATGTCTGACCCACTGGTAATCCCCTGCCCCCACTGCAACGGCCTCAACCGCCTGCCGGCCGAGCGCTTGGGTGACACCCCGAAATGCGGCCGCTGCAAACAGGATGTGCTGCTGAGCACCCCTTTCGAGCTCACCGAAGCCAGCTACGCGAGCCAGATCAAAGGCGACCTGCCGCTGCTGGTCGACATCTGGGCCGACTGGTGCGGCCCATGCAAGTCCTTCGCCCCCACCTTCGAACAAGCCGCCCGCCAACTGGCCGGTCGCTGCCGCCTGGCCAAACTCGACAGCGAAGCCAACCGCAACCTCGCCGGGCAACTGGGCATCCGCTCGATCCCCAGCTTGCTGCTGTTCAAGAACGGCCGCGAAATCAGCCGCCAGGCCGGGGCATTCCCACTTCAGTCGTTGCTGGAGTGGGTGCGCAGCCAGGGGGTTTAAGCATTCTCCTCAAGCAACGAATGCAACTCGACAAACTGCTGCGTCAGCTTGTGCTTTGGCTCCAGGTGAATCAGCGGCAGGCTGGCGTGGTGCGATTCACGCATCTTCACCGAGCTACCCAGGTACACCGGTAGCACCGGCAGGCCCTCGGCCAGCAGTTCGTCGAGCATCTGCTGCGGCAGGCTGGCGCGGGACTGGAACTGGTTGACCACGATGCCTTCGACCAGCAGGTCTTCGTTGTGGTCATCCTTGAGGTCTTCGATCTCGGCCAACAGGCCGTACAGCGCCTGGCGTGAGAAACTGTCGCAGTCGAAGGGAATCAAGACGCGATCGGCGGCGATCAGTGCAGAAACCGCGTAAAAATTCAGCGCTGGTGGGGTGTCGATGTAGATCCGGTCGTAATCCTCATCCAGCTCGTCCAGCAGCTTTCGCAGCTTGTTGATCTTGTGCTTGGCCTCAAGCTTGGGCTGCAAGTCAGCCAGTTCTGCCGTGGCGGTAACCACATGCAGGTTATCGAACGGGGTTTCGTAGATATCGACCTTGTTCTTCTTGCTGAACGGCCCGCTGGACAGGCTTTGTTTGAAGAAGTCGGCAATCCCCATGGGGATGTCCTCGCCGGTGAGGCCGGTGAGGTACTGGGTCGAGTTGGCCTGGGCATCCAGGTCGATCAACAGGGTCCGATAGCCTTCATTGGCACTGACCGCCGCCAGGTTGCAGGCAATGCTCGACTTGCCCACGCCACCTTTCTGATTGAACACCACGCGCCGCATGATTGACCTCCGTGTTTCAACGAATGCCCGAGTATGTGGCGGCACTGCGGCAATGGCCAGTGCCATTTGACCGGCATCAGCCCTGGCCGACCACCTGCCCGGTCAACAGCTCGGCAAATGCCTTGGCCATCACCGAATGACCGCGCTCGCGCTGCACCAACCACACCGCCGACATCGCCCCCTCATCCAGCAGCGTGCGATACACCACCCCTTCGATGCGCATGCGCTGGAACGACGCCGGCAACACCGACACCCCGAGCCCTGCCGACACCAGGCCGATGATGGTCATCGCCTCCCCCGCCTCCTGGGCAAAGTGCGGGCTGAAACCCGCCTGTCGTGCCAGGCTCAGCAACTGCGCATGCAGGCCGCTGCCGTAACTGCGCGGGAAGAACACGAACGGCTCATGGGTCAATGCCGCCATGTACACACCCTGCTCAGAGCCCTCCGCCAGCGGATGCGAAGCGTTGATAACCGCCACCAGGGGCTCGCGGAACAACTCCGTGGCCACCAAACCTTCCGGCAACGGCATCGGCCGCATCAACCCGACTTCGATGGATTCATCGAACACCCCTTCGGCGACATCACGGCTGCTCATTTCCTTGAGGTTCAGGTGCACCGCCGGGAAGCGCTGGCGAAAGGCATGGATGGCCTTGGGGATCTTCGAGGTGAAAGGTGCCGACGAGGTAAAGCCGATCTTCATCTCGCCCAGTTCTCCCAGCTGAGCACGCCGGGCCACATCGGCCGCCTTCTCCACCTGCGCCAGCACCTGACGCGCTTCCTCAAGGAATAACCGCCCTGCCTCGCTCAGTTCCACCCGACGGTTGGTACGCTCGAACAGGCGAGCCCCCAGTTCCTGCTCCAGGGCCTGGATCTGTTGGCTCAGCGGCGGCTGCGAAATGCCCAGCTGCTGCGCGGCACGGCCAAAGTGCAGCTCTTCGGCCACGGCGATGAAGTAACGCAGATGGCGCAGTTCCATAGTTGGCTCCAAACAGGTCGCAAAACATCTTAAATAGGTCGAACAATATATTGGATCTAATCATTAGCCAGCTATATGCTTTTTTCATTGCGCCAGAGGTACCCGCCCGTGAAAACTGCTGTAGCCCCCCTTCCCGCCGAGCCAGAACCTGCCCCCCTGAACGAAATGTGGATCGAGAAAGGCACCCCCGCCTTCATGAAGACGGTGCTGGCCCTGTTCAGCGGCGGCTTCGCCACCTTCGCCCTGCTGTACTGCGTGCAGCCGATGATGCCGCTGTTGTCGAAGGAATTTGCCATCAACGCGGCGCAAAGCAGCCTGGTGCTGTCGGTGTCCACCGCCATGCTGGCGTTCGGCCTGTTGATCACCGGCCCTATCTCTGACCGCATCGGGCGCAAGCCGGTGATGGTCTTTGCATTGGTCTGCGCCGCCCTCTCCACCTTGGCCAGCGCAGTGATGCCGAGCTGGGAACTGGTACTGGCCACCCGCGCATTGGTCGGCCTGTCGTTGAGTGGCCTGGCGGCAGTGGCAATGACTTATCTCAGCGAAGAGATTCACCCGCAGCACATCGGCCTGGCCATGGGCCTGTACATCGGGGGCAACGCGATTGGCGGCATGAGTGGGCGGCTCATCACGGGCGTATTGATCGACTTCGTCAGCTGGCACACGGCGATGCTGACCATCGGCGGCCTGGCGCTGGTGGCCGCGCTGGTGTTCTGGAAGGTATTGCCCGAATCGCGCAACTTCCGCCCACAGTCGATGAACCCGCGCAGCCTGCTGGACGGCTTTGTCATGCACTTCAAGGATGCCGGCCTGCCTTGGTTGTTCCTTGAAGCCTTCCTGCTGATGGGGGCCTTCGTCACCCTGTTCAACTACATCGGCTACCGCCTGCTGGCTGAGCCCTTCCACATGAACCAGGCACTGGTCGGCCTGCTGTCGGTGGTGTACCTGTCTGGCATCTACAGCTCGGCGCAGGTCGGCGCACTGGCGGACAAGCTGGGCCGGCGCAAGGTGTTCTGGGCCAGTATCGTGGTGATGGCAGGTGGCTTGCTGATGACCCTGGCCAGCCCGCTGGCGATGGTGATCGTCGGCATGCTGGTGTTCACCTTCGGCTTCTTTGGTGCGCACTCGGTGGCCAGCAGCTGGATCGGGCGCCGGGCGCTGAAGGCCAAGGGGCAGGCGTCGTCGCTGTACCTCTTCAGCTATTACGCAGGCTCGAGCGTGGCGGGTACGGCAGGCGGGGTGTTCTGGCACCAGTGGGGCTGGAATGGCATCGGGCTGTTCATTGGCAGCTTGCTTGCGGTGGCGTTGCTGGTGGCCTTGCACTTGAGCAAGCTGCCTCCCAAGGGATAGGCGCCCGTGCTCAAGCTTCGGGCAGCGCCATCACCAAGCGCGCCTGAAGCAGCTCGCCTTCGGCTTGCAACTGGATGTTCAGCGCTTCGCCACCGTCATGCTCCAGTACGTGCAGCCAGGCCAGCACTGCGGCGACGGGCCCCTCCAGGCCGACATCCACTTGCCCTGCCTTGGCTTCCAGGCTGACGATGTGGACCCCTGCCGCCTTGGCACGCTCATTCAGCCCAGCCGGTGTCAGCAACTCGACGGCGCCTGGCGACCGGCGCGGCCCCTGTACTATTCGCTGCAATGTGGCCGCCAGCTCATGCTCACGCGCCAGCGCTTGTTCCGCTTGCTGCATGCGAGCCTGCCCGGGCAACCAGAGAAGCTGGCAGATCACGATCGACAGCAGGCCCCACAACGCTGCACTCAACAGCGCACGCCGGCCTGCTGGTATCTCTTTCCACTGGCGAACCCATGCATGCTCGTTGAGATTTTTCATTCTGCCCCCTGCCAGGCGAGGGTTGCCCGCACGCCCTGGGCAGTCTGTCGCCCCTGTTCCATCCGCATGCCGGCAACACGCTCCCCCAACCGTTCGAGATCGTCAAAGCCTTGAGCGATGACATCAACACGCCAGCCCTGCCCGGCTGTCGTTTCCGCTCGTTCAATCACCAGATTACCGCTGCTGACCAGCTGCTCGGAGAACTGGGCAAGCTGCTCCACAGCAGTCGACTGCCTGGGCATGTGTTCCAGCAACCGGATTTGCGTGGCCAAATCGCCTCCGGCCAGCGGTTCAGGCGCCCAGCGTTGCAGCACCCGAACATTGTCGGTGTGCTGCAGTGATACCTGACGCATCAACCACTCGGTTCGCCAGTATTCAGCCAGGCAAACCATCAGCAATGCCAGCACCACACTACCTGCCATCGCTTGCCATGCCGGCGCACTGCGCCGTCGGCGCAAGGTGCCCTGGCGCAGGTCCACGGCGCCAGTTTTACCCTGCACCAGCAGTTCCACAGCACTGTCGACCTCCTGATCGCAGCAGTGCGCACCCATTGCCCCTGCCTCGGCCATCCAAGGTATCGACGCATGGCTCTGCTTCAGTACCTGAGCAGCCTGGGCACTGACCGCAAGGCGCGCACCTTCGGTGCCTCCCAGCAACCAGCGCCCCTCGAACCACAGGGCACACGCCTGTGCGGCACTCAGCAGGTCGGCATCGACGTGCACCGCGACCGGGTCGATACCCTGCTCAAGCAGCAGCGACATCAGCGGGCGCAGGCGCTCCAGCGCTATCACCAGCACCTTTCGCCGCCCCTCATCATCCTCTGGCCCGAACGCCAGGTGCGAGGCCTCCAAAGGTGCTGCCAACTGCTCTTCGGCCGCATAGCCCAACGCCTCCCGGCCGGGGCGCCTGCCCGGCACTGGCCCAACCCTGCAGTACCCTGCCAGCTCCATCGGCAGGACGAGCACCACGCCAGCATCGGCCAGTGTTGGCGGCAGATCGCCCAACGTTGACCGGTCAAGCTGCCCCTGCGCTGTGCGCACAAGCACCGGCCATGTCCCGTCGGCTGCGGCCATACCCTCCGCCAGTAGAAACAGGTAAACATCACTCATCTGGCATTTGCTCCGGCTGTGCAGAAAAAACACGACGCAACACACGCACCTGATGCGTGTTCAGGTCGATCTCAAGGTCGCTGTACAGGTACCCAACATTGCCTGCCAGCGCTGCGCGCACCTCCAAGCGGTACCAGCGGCTGGTCACCGAAAGTCCATGGCTGTCGATACCAAGACCGACCAGACGCGGTTGCGCCAGAAACTGCTGAACGCTGGCAAAACCCTCTTCGGGCCGTTCGCCTATCAAACGCCGGGCCGTGGATGCTTCCACGCCTTCAAGGCCTTCGAGCACCTGCGCCAGGGCGGTATTGACGTTGAGCCCCGCATTCACAGGCAACGCCACGACCCATGGCCGCAGGCGTGTCATCACGTCATCATCAACCCCTGGCAGGGTGCGCAACTGGCTAGGGTCGAGCATGCGTTGGCCTGCCAGTGAATCCAGCACTGGCGCCTCGATCTGCAGCGCACGGCATAACCGCTGCCAACGCTCTAGCAGCACAGGGTCGAGATTTTTCCGTGCGGTCAGCGCAGCGATGTTGAAGCGCCCGGAAAGGTCTTCCAGACGCAGGCGAACCTGCCCCTGCTCAAGGTCCAACAACCGGGCTTTCGCCCAAGGCTGACCACCATGGGTCACTTGCAGCAGGGTTGCAGCCTGCTGTTTCAGTTGCACCAAGGCCTGGCGTTCCCCCGCATGCGCCAACTGCAGCAGGCGCGAGGCATCGATTTGCTGCCTGACGCTACCCAGCATGCCTTGATGGCTACGCAACATGCTGGCAACCAGCACAGTCAGCAGCGCCATGACCAACAGCACGGTGATTAGCGCCACACCACGCTGCCGAGTGTTCTTCACAGGCTTGCCCCCGCCATTGGCAGCACGCGGCGTATGCCTTGGAAACGCCGGGTCGAAAGCGTGATTTCGAGCGCCTGTGGCGGCTGCGCAGCCGTCCAGCTGGAAACCCAGCCACCCTCTGCGCCATACATACGCCAGCGCAATTCCACAATACCGTCGAGCACGCGCTGCGGGCGTACCTGCCCATGCTCCAAAGTACGCCGCTGGCGCCACAGCACACCGTCTTCCAGCCAGTATTCGACAACCCTCAGATCGCTGCGCGGCAAGGGCTGCCGATCACGCTCGGCACCCAACAACCAGCTCACCCGATGCGGCGTCAACAGGATGCCGTGGCTCGTGCCGTTCTTGCCGCTCGCGGGCCAGTACCCTTGCAGTGCATCCCGCTGCATCACACTCATTGCCCGCCCCAAGGCACGCAGTTCGTCGGCGTGGGCCTGGCGCGCTGCATCGGCCCGGGTGAATGCAGCCAGCAACTGGCTGGTGCCTGCCGCCAACAAGGCGAAGATGGCGACGGCCAGCAACAACTCCAGCAGGGTAAAGCCGCGTTGGGTACAGGCTGGCTCACGGCACACCATCGACAACCTCCAGCCAGCCCACTGTGTGATGAAGTGGCTGCCGATCCGGCGCCAAACCGACACTCACGTTCACTTCGACGAGGGGCGCATCAGCCAGAGGATGCCTCGCCTCGACCAACCACCAGCCCCGCTCATCGAACCGGACCTCCAGGGTACGCCGCTGTGCAGCCGCAGGCGCGTGCAGACGCAGTTCAGCAAGGTGGTTATCGGCAATCCAGCTGGCGAACAGCCGGTCACGCAGGCCCTGCGACTGCTCCAGCACATGCTGGCTGGCGGTGGTCACAGCAGCAGCCAGCACGGCAAAAACAGACAGCGCCACCAGCACTTCCAGCAACGTAAACCCACGTTCAACGTTCGAGCCAGGGGTCATTGAGGCCATCGCTTGATACCTGGGCCAGGCTGACGCCAGCCTCATGGAATGACAACGAAAACGGGGTGTGCTCGTCGCTACGGGAAAACACCAGTTGCGCAGCGCCTTCCGGCTTGCCGGGCATCACTGCCAGCCCGTCGATTTCCAGATGCAGGTCCAGCCCGGTGTCCCGGCGCTGCCCCTGCGCTGCCACGCTGTGCCCTTCACCCTTCACTAGCTGATAGCCGCGGGGGTCGACGTGCACAGCCAAATCCCGCCCCTCCAGGACCGCCTGCTGCCTGGCGTACTGGACCAGTTGCAGAAACAGGGCGGCTTCCTGCCGTGCCAACCGTTGGGGCCCCTGCCCCACCTGTAGCCCGGCCATGGCCAGGACAACGCCCACCAGCAGCAGCACCAGCATGATTTCAAGCAGGGTGAAGCCCCTCGACCGGTTCTGCCTCATTCGGCCCAGTTACCGATATCGGCATCCGCGTCTTCACCACCGGGCTGGCCGTCGGCCCCCAAAGAGAACAAGTCGTACCCCTGGCCTGATCGCGTTCCTGGGTTGGCGTACTGATAAGGTGCCCCCCACGGGTCCATCGCCTGACGCTTGAGGTAACCCTGGGCGCTCCACTGCCGGGGCAGTGGCGCCAGGGTTGGACGCCGGACGAGCGCCTCCAGGCCTTGAGCCGTGGTGGGGTAGCGCCCATTGTCCAGGCGGTAGATTTCCAGCGCTGTGGCAATGGACTGGATATCGGTACGCGCTGCGGTGAGCTTGGCATGGTCCGGACGGCTCATCACATTGGGTAACACCAAGGCACCGAGTACCCCCAGGATGATCACCACCACCATGATTTCAATCAGCGTGAAACCGCGTTGCGCGCGGCGTGCAAAGCCATAGGACATATCAGTTGACCAGTTGGTTGAGGTTGAGAATGGGCAGCAGGATGGCCAGCACGATGAACAGCACGATGCCGCCCATCACCAAAAGCATCAGGGGTTCACACAGGCTCACCAGAAGGGTTATACGACCTGCCAGTTGCCTGGCCTGAAGATCGGCGGCACGTTCCAGCATGCCGTCCAGCTCCCCGGCACGCTCGCCACTGGCGATCATGTGCAGCATCAGGTCAGGCATGGTCTGGCTACGTGCCAGGCTATGGGCCAGCGTTGCGCCTTCGCCCACTTCACGCACAGCGGCTTGCAAGCGATCGCGTAGCACCAGATTGCCCACCACGCCGGCTGCGATGTTCATGGCATCGACCAGCACGACGCCGCTGCGCCCCAGAATTGCCAGGGTGCTGATGAAACGCGCGGCTTCACTGGCCAGCACAAAACCGGCGTAACCGGGTATGCGCAGGACCATGGCATGCCATTGCCTTCGTCTGGCGGGTTTGCGCAACAGCAAGACGACCGCTGTAGCGCCTGCCAGCATCACCAGCAAGGCCAACAGCCCAAAGCGGCCGAAGGCATCGCTGAGTGCGATCAGCACCTGCGTTGCCAGTGGCAACTGCGCCTGGTCGCGGGCAAAGGCCTGCACCACGTCCGGCACCACATAGCCAAGCAGAAACCCCACCACCAGCAGTGCCACGACCGTCAGGATCAAGGGGTAAAGCATCGCCAACTGCACCTTCTGGCGCAGTGCCCGCTGATCCTCGCCATGCTCAGCCAGCCGCTCCAGTACGCCGGCCAGGTGCCCTGAACGCTCTGCCGCCTCGACCGTGGCGCGGTAGACCAACGGGAATGCCGAGGGGTAATGTGCCAACGCATCGGCAAAGGTATTACCTTCGGCGACCCGCTCAGCCACACCAAGCAACACCTGCCTGACCAGACGCTGGCCGCTCTGCGCAGCCACCGCCTGCAATGCTTCAGTCAACGGGATGCCGGCCTGCAACAGTGTTGCCAGCTGTCGTGTCAGCAGGCAACGCTGCACGAGCGAGAGGCGGTTGCGTGCAGTCAGCGCGGCAAAGGGCGACGGCTGTACCTCTTCGATCACCAATACCGACCAGCCCTGCTCGCGCAACTGCTGTCGGGCCTGGCGTGCACTGGCTGCCTCTAGCGTGCCGCGCTGACGCGTGCCATCGATGCGCTGAGCCTGATACCGGAAAACCGCCATGCTCAGTCCTGGCCTGTGACGCGCAGCAGTTCCTCGACACTGGTCTGTCCTTGGCAGACTCGCTCGATACCGTGCTGAAACAAGCTGGTCGAGTGCGGGCACAGCAATGCCCGCATCTGTGCCAAGGATGCGCGGCCGTGAATAGCCTGTGCCAGCTGCGGGGTGATCACGACCATTTCGTGCAAAGCCACACGCCCGCTGTAGCCCAACTGGCACAGCTCACAACCAACAGCCTGGTACAGCTGCCGCGGTAAGTCATCGGGATTGCCCAGGGCAGCGGCCATGGCGTCATCCACCTCGCACGCGACCTTGCAATGCGGGCACAACACGCGCACCAGGCGTTGAGCCATGACACCGGCGAGCGATGATGCAAGCAGGCAGGTATCCACCCCCATGTCCGCCAACCGCATGATGGCACCCAGTGCGCTGTTGGTATGCAGGGTCGACAGCACCAGATGGCCCGTCAGCGATGCCTGCACGGCAATTTCGGCCGTTTCCCTGTCACGGATCTCACCCACCATCACGACATCCGGGTCCTGCCGCAGGATCGCCCGCAGCCCGCGTGCAAAGGTCATCTCAACCTTGCTGTTGACCTGCGTCTGGCCGATGCCCGGCAAGTGATATTCAACCGGGTCCTCGACGGTGAGAATGTTGCGCGACTCACGGTTCAGTACCGACAACGCCGTATACAACGTAGTGGTCTTGCCAGAGCCGGTGGGGCCGGTCACCAGGAAAATGCCATGGGGTTTTTCCAGCAATGCCAGGAACGCCTTCTGCACAGAGGGCTGCATCTGCATGTGTTGTATGTCCAGGCGTACCGCCTGCTTATCCAGCAAGCGCATCACCACCCGCTCCCCATGGGCTGCAGGCAAGGTGGACACACGCACATCCACCTCATGGCCTGCCAGCCGCAAGCTGATGCGGCCATCCTGTGGCACACGTTTCTCGGCAATGTCAAGGCGCGCCATGACCTTGATGCGCGATACCAGCAATGCCGAGAGCGCCCTGGGCGGCGTGAGCACTTCGCGCATGACACCATCGATGCGCATGCGAACACGCAACTGCTGCTCGAAGGTTTCCAGGTGGATATCGGAAGCGCGTGACCTGACCGCTTCGCTGAGCAACGCATTGAGCAACCGGATGATCGGCGCATCGTCCTGTTGATCGAGCAGGTCACTGGCCTGCGGCAAGCCCTCAGCCAAGCGTGACAGGTCGATGTGGTCATCCAGCTCCTGGATAACCGACTGTGCCGCATCCTGGGCGCCGCCATAGCAACCGGCCAGGTGGATGGCAAACGCGTCATCGTCCACCAGCCGCAGCGGAACATGCTGCCCGACCACGCGCAACGCTTCGGAAAGCGACTCCAGCGAGGCGCCGTTGCGCATCAGCAACGTGTGGCGGTCCAGCAAAATGCCAAAGCGCCGGGCAAAGCCGAATGGAATCAGATCGCTCACCGGCCAGGTTCCTCGCCCATCGGTACAGGGCGCGCCTCGAACATTTGGCGGGGGTCTTTCGGTACTCGTGCCGGGTCGGACGCCTGTACGTCGCCATAGGCGCGGCGGCCGGAGTCGATCAGGTCTTCCTGGGTACGCAAGACGGTAGGCCTCAGGAACACCATCAGGTTGGTCTTTTCCTGAGTGTCCCTGGTCCAGCGGAACAAGCCACCAAGCAGCGGGATGCGGCTTAGCAGCGGCACTGCGCGCTGTTCTGTCCGCACGCTGTCCTTGATCAGGCCGCCGATCACGATGATCTCGCCGTCCGCAGCCAGGATGGTGCTCTTGAGCGTCCGCTTGCTGGTGATCAGGTCACCTTCGACCGTACCAGGTGCCAGTTCGGAGCTTTCCTGTTCGACCTCCAGGCGCAAACTCCTGCCCTCATTGATGTGCGGGCGCACCTTCAGGCTAATACCGATGTCCTTGCGTTCCACGGTCGTGAACGGGTTGTCGGCGCCACTCCCTGATGTGGTGTACGAGCCGGTCTTGAAGGGCACGTTCTGCCCCACCAGGATCTGCGCCTCCTGGTTGTCTAGCGTGAGCAGGCTGGGGGTGGACAGCAAATTGCTGCGGGTATTGCTGGCCAACGCGGAAACCAGCAGGCCAAAACGGTCAGAACCCAATGCCAGTGCCGCACCGCTCGGCAGTGCCTTGTCTGCGCCCAGCAGGTCAGCCCACGCCACACCGCTGTCGGGGAATGTCACACCGCCCTTGAGGCTGCCTGTATCTATCCCCCACTGCAGCCCCAAGGCTTCATTGATATCCCCGCTGACCTCGACGATGGCCGCATGTATCAGCACTTGCGCGCGTGGCTGGTCGAGTTGCTCGATGATCTGTACCACATTACCCAACGTCTGGGGCTCACCCAGAAGCACCAGCGCATTCTGGCTGACATCGGCCTTGACCATGGCCCCTGCCGCAAGTGGCTGGCCCAAGGTTTCAGTACCTGCCTTGCCATCCAGCCGTTTGCCCACTTCACTGAGCACTTCGGCCAGTTGCTCGGCATTGCCATGCTGAAGGCGCACCACTCGCCAGTTCTGCGAACTGACAGGCGCGGGCACATCCAGCTCGCGGGCCAGGCGGGCAAGGCGTTGCCGGGACTTTTCCGGGCCGAGTATCAGCAGGCGGTTGCTGCGCGAGTCGGACAGCACCCGCACGCCACTGTCCGGGCCGCCCGCCGAAGCCTCTACCACAGGCAACACATCCACGGCCTGTGCGGTACGCAAGGTCACCAGCTCATAGTCATGCCGTTGACCGCTGTCCAGTTGCGCCACCAGGCTTTGCAGGCGCTCCAGGTTTGCAGCCGAATCGGTAACGACCAAGGCATTGGCCGAACTGGACGGGCCAATGTAACCATTGCTGGACACCAACGGCCTCAGCAAGCCCGCCAGGTCAGCCGCAGTGCTTCCAGACAAGCTGAACACGCGCGTGGTGAATGCGGCAGGAATGGCATCGACCTGCTGGTTGGCCCAGGCTTTTGCCTCACTCGCCGGCAGCACCAGCAAGCGATCACCATCGTTCACTGCGGCGAACCCTTGTGCATTCAGCACCGAGTAGAACAGCCGGCGCACGCCCTCACGATCGTGCGCTTCATTGGACAAGACTGTAATACGGCCCTGCACGCGCGGATCAAGCACAATTGTCTGGTCAAGAATGGCCCCGACTTCGCGCACCACATCGCGTACATCGGCATCGCTCATCGCCAGCTGCCAGGTCGGCGCATCAGCCAGGGCCAGCGGGCAGGTCAAAGTCAGACAGGCCCCGAACGAGGCCACCCGTAGAAAGCGTTGAAATGTCATTGCACCTCCCGCAGCAGGCGGGGTAAATCGGCAGAGGCAGGACCACGCGTAGGGGTACTGCCCGATTGAACGAAGACGCTGGCGCGGCTGCCGGACAACGCCAGCGTTTGCTCGCGCTCACCGTTCCAAAGGGTGATGGAACGCACATCGATCCGACGCAACACGCTGCCGCCCGGCATACGGTCGCCAACCCGGTACAGGCTTTCACCCTCGCGGCTTGCAACCAGCGCATGGGCCTGGCCCAGGCTTGATACGAAACACGCCTTGAGAACCAGTTCGGCCTGGCTGGCAGCCTGGCCGACTGGCTCGCTATACCCAAATGCCAGTGCCAGGGTTGCTGTGGGTAATGGCTTCTGGGCAGTTGATGCGGGCGCGACCTGCTCCTGCCCGATGCGCTCTGCCACGGGCCGGGTCGTTTCTCGCACGACCAGAAAAGCAATCGCCAACAGGGGAGCTGCCACCCAGGACAGAGTCGAAAACGGCTTCATTGGCTCAGGGCAACATCCGGCGAAGCACCTGCCGCCCAGAACACTCGTGCAGAATGACGGCCCCGACATGCAGCGCCACAACCATGGTCAGCACCACGTTGGCTGCAACATGCAGCTTCAGCCAGGCACTGAGCCATGACGGGTCGCTGATCAACGGCGAGATGGCAAACCATCCAAACACGTCGATTGCGCGGTCCATCATCAGTACACCAGATAACAGCACCAGCGCGGTCAGCCAGTACATACCCTCGTGTACAGCATGGGCAGCCCGGCGCGCCCGAGGGTTCTCATTCAGCGCACCCGGCCTGGCCTTGACCAATCGCACCAGCCAGCGCAGCAAGAAAACCGGGATGAACAGCGTGGTCAGCCCGACATTCACGAAACCGACCAGGTGGGCAGTGGCGGGTTCGACATCAAAGCCGGAAACATAAAAGCCACTGACCAGCGCCCAGCCGATCACCAAGGCAGAGACCCAGTGCAACAGGATCTGCTGCCAGCAATATTTGTGTACTTGCATCGAAAATACCGTGTTGTGCCCTGGCCGCTACTCCGGCTGCCAGGGCACATTCCTTCAGCGTTTGATCCAGGCGTCTTGCCAGTGGCTGCCTACACCCGGCTCATATTGGGTGGCACTTGCCGAATAGCTCTTGCACCAGCCCTCGAACGGGAACGGCTTGCACTCGAACACTTCACCCGTCTTCGGTTGCAGTACACGTGTACCGGCCTTGTAGCTTGCAATCGATTGAGGGAATTCAAAGTCGTGGCCTTCGCCACCCGCAGCCTTCAGCTGAACCTTGCGCTCTTCCTGCAGCAGGATGCGCCCGGCCTTGTTCACGCCAACGACCTTGAGCAGGTGCTCGCCTTCGACACTGCTCGCTTGCAGCGTCATCGGACGGGTGGTGGCGTCCACGTCCTGACGAGTGAAGCCGACTTGCTGGTTGGCACTGTCGAACAGCCGCGCGCTGACCTGCAGCTTACGGTTGGTCATTACCGTGAAGTCCAGGTTCGCCTTACCGTCTTCCAGCACGTACTCAGGTTTGAGGTCATGCAAGTGCAGGTAGCTGTCATCGACAGGTACGCCTTCGAAATCCAGCTGATAGCTGCTGATGCCCGTCTCGGGTTTGGCGAAGATGCTGTTGGCGCCCTGGACCGGCTTGATGTTGCCCTCGCTATCAAGGTGGCCCGCTTGTACCAAGGACTGGGTTTCATTGATGCGCTTTGCAAGCTTGTAGGACCAGTTTGCTGCAAGGCCCTCCTCAGCGCTGTCAATGACGATACCTACGCTGAATTGAGCGCTTTCCGAGCCGGCCACGAACGCGCGAGCCCTGACCTTGTCGCCAACCTGCAGGTCACGATGTGGGTTGATGCTGCCCACTTGCGGCCACTCAGGGGCGGGGCCACCTTCAGTCTGAATATCCACGTCCATGACGTTGTAGAACGCTGCAGCAGTGTCATCGACTGTCCAGGCACCCAGGATGATGTGCTGCCCGGTCTTGTCAGCAGGCAACGTGCACTGATGCTTTACAAGGGCTGGTCCATGTGTGGGTTGCCCCTCACCGCGAGCCGGCTTCCCATGCCCATCAACGGTACAGAAAGGCGTCGACTCGAACGCATCGCGCCCCAAGGGTGCATTCGGGTTCCACCCCGCTTTGGTGATGAAGTACTCCCAACCCGTCGTCTTGTGCCCTTCGGTGTAATACCAGTCGAAGGCGACGTCGCGCTGCTTGATGGGCGTCAGCGACCAGCGGTTGGCAGACTGCTCATCCAACGGTGCGAAGTCGGACCGCACGCCACCACTGGCGAGTTTGCCATCAGCCGGGCCGCGGGCCGGGAAGCCTTTTTCGGCCTCCCCGACTGCTTGCGGCTCGTACATGGCCTGGCCACACTCAGTGTTCAACCCAAGTCGGCAGGCATACGCCCTGGAAGGCGGTTCACTGGCGTAACCGTGTGCGCTGGCCATTTGGGCATGCATGCCCACCCCGGCAATCGCCAGCCATGCGCTGCTGGCAACAACCCTTCGTAGATGCTTTCGTGTACTCATGACGCACTCCAAACTGCTGAGTTTGCGTCGGGGGCTCCCGACAGGAGTGCGTCATTCTAAAAATGCGAAAGGCTGCAAAACATAGGAAAATTCCTGCCGATCAGCAGGCATCTTCATGGATCAGTTGATGATCTCGACAATATCCACGTCAACCTCACGGCTCATCAGGTGCTGTTCCACCTCACCGGTCAACTTGACCTTGGTCTTGTCGTTGAACGGCGTGGGCGGCAGGTCTTCGTCATCGATCTCGACGGTGATGGTGCCGGTGTTGTCCTTGAATTCGTACTTGTCGTCGTTGTTGATCTTCTTGGTCACAAACCCTTGCAGCACAACCGGAGTGTCATCGGCAGCGTCGTTGGCAGCGGCAACAGTAGTGACCGACTGAGCGCCGGGGCCGGTATAGGTCGCAGCCAGTGCGGCGGAGCTGAACAGAGGGGCGAGGATCAGGGCAAGGTAACGTGCTTTCATGAGGATCGGGTCCTGTTTGGGTTTCGATGGGACCAGATTAGCGACGATCGCTGAATTAAAACTTAATGCAACAAAAAGCCCGGCACACGGCCGGGCTTGGGTTTTCAGCCTTCAGATCACTGATGATACTGCGCCGACAACTCATGCACGGCGTTGATGAACACACCCGCGTGCTCCGGGTCGACTTCCGGCGTAATGCCGTGGCCCAGGTTGAACACATGGCCCGTGCCGTGGCCGTAACTGGCCAGGATTCGCGCCACTTCCTGGCGGATGGCTTCCGGTTTGGCGTACAACACGGTCGGGTCCATGTTGCCTTGCAGGGCCACCTTGTCACCCACGCGGCGGCGGGCGTCGCCGATCTCGCAGGTCCAGTCCAGGCCCAGCGCATCGGCGCCGGCTTCAGCGATGCTTTCCAGCCACAGGCCACCGTTCTTGGTGAACAGGATCACCGGCACCTTGCGCCCTTCGTGCTCGCGGATCAGCCCGCTGACGATCTTGCGCATGTAGGCCAGGGAGAATTCCTGGTAGGCCGCCGCCGACAGGTTGCCGCCCCAGGTGTCGAAAATCTGTACGGCCTGGGCACCGGCCAGAATCTGGCCATTCAGGTAGCTGGTCACCGACTGAGCCAGCTTGTCCAACAGCAGGTGCAGGGCTTGCGGGTTGTCGTAGGCCATGGCCTTGGTCTTGCGGAAGTCTTTCGACGAGCCGCCTTCAACCATGTAGGTGGCCAGGGTCCACGGGCTGCCGGAGAAGCCGATCAGCGGCACACGGCCATTGAGTTCGCGGCGAATGGTGCTGACCGCGTCCATCACATAGCCCAGGTCTTTCTGCGGGTCGGGGATTGGCAGCGCTTCGATGTCGGCCGGGGTGCTGATGACCTTCTTGAAACGCGGACCTTCGCCGGTTTCGAAGTACAGGCCCAGGCCCATGGCGTCGGGGATGGTGAGGATGTCCGAGAACAGGATCGCCGCGTCCAGCGGGTAGCGGTCCAGCGGCTGCAGGGTGACCTCGCAGGCGAACTGCGGGTTCATGCACAGGCTCATGAAGTCACCGGCCTTGGCGCGGCTGGCGCGGTACTCCGGCAGGTAGCGGCCGGCCTGGCGCATCATCCACACCGGGGTGACGTCTACGGGTTGCTTGAGCAGTGCACGCAGGAAACGATCGTTCTTCAGGGCAGTCATGTCGGCATCCGGAAAAATAGTGCGGGCATTTTCTCAGACGCACAAAGAAAAGGCACGGCTCATTGCCGTGCCTTTTCTCTATGGGTATGTCCTGGATCAATAGATTTTGTATACAAAATCTAAATGATTTCAGACTTCGAGGTAGTCCAGGATGCCTTCAGCAGCGGTACGCCCTTCGAAGATCGCCGTCACCACCAGGTCAGAACCGCGCACCATGTCGCCACCGGCAAACACTTTCGGGTTGCTGGTCTGGTGCTTGAACTTGCCTTTCTCCGGTGCAACCACGCGGCCTTGGCTGTCCAGCTGGATACCATGCTGCTCGAACCACGGCGCCGGGCTTGGGCGGAAGCCGAAGGCGATCACCACGGCATCGGCCGGCAGGATCTCTTCAGAACCCGGGATCGGCTCGGGGCTGCGGCGGCCACGGGCATCCGGCTCGCCAAGGCGGGTCTCGACCACTTTCACGCCTTCCACCTTGTCCTCGCCAACGATGGCGATAGGCTGGCGGTTGTAGAGGAACTTCACGCCCTCTTCCTTGGCGTTCTTCACCTCTTTGCGCGAACCCGGCATGTTGGCTTCGTCACGGCGATAGGCGCAGGTCACCGATTTGGCGCCCTGACGGATCGACGTGCGGTTGCAGTCCATCGCGGTGTCACCACCGCCCAGCACCACCACCTTCTTGCCTTGCATGTCGACGAAGTCTTCCGGCGACTTCTCGAAGCCCAGGTTACGGTTGACGTTGGCGATCAGGAAGTCCAGCGCGTCGTGCACGCCTGGCAGGTCCTCGCCCGGGAAGCCACCCTTCATGTAGGTGTACGTACCCATGCCCATGAACACGGCGTCGTACTCGGCGAGCAACTGTTCCATGGTGACGTCCTTGCCCACCTCGGTGTTCAGGCGGAACTCGATGCCCATGCCGGTGAAGACTTCGCGGCGGTTGCTGAGCACGGTTTTTTCCAGCTTGAACTCGGGGATGCCGAAGGTCAGCAGGCCACCGATTTCCGGGTTCTTGTCGAACACCACCGGGGTCACGCCGGCACGCACCAGTACGTCGGCGCAGCCCAGGCCGGCCGGGCCGGCGCCGATGATGGCGACGCGCTTGCCGGTTGGTTTGACCTTGGACATGTCCGGGCGCCAGCCCATGGCGAAGGCGGTGTCGGTGATGTACTTCTCCACCGAACCGATGGTCACCGCGCCAAAGCCGTCGTTCAGGGTGCAAGCACCCTCGCACAGGCGGTCTTGCGGGCACACGCGGCCGCACACTTCCGGCAGGGTGTTGGTCTGGTGCGACAGCTCGGCGGCGGCCAGGATGTTGCCTTCGGAAACCAGCTTCAACCAGTTGGGGATGAAGTTGTGTACCGGGCACTTCCATTCGCAATACGGGTTACCGCAGCCCAGGCAGCGGTGTGCCTGGTCCACGGACTGCTGCGGCTTGAACGGTTCGTAGATTTCCACGAACTCTTTCTTGCGCTGGCGCAGCAGCTTTTTCTTCGGGTCCTTGCGGCCCACTTCGATGAACTGGAAGTCATTGTTCAGACGTTCAGCCATTTTTCAAAACCTCTTTACAGCAGCTGCAAGCTACACGCTGCAAGCCGCAAGACGATCACTTAAGCCGGGCAAACCTCGTACTGCCTTTACATGCAGCGTGAGGCTTGCCACTTGCAGCTGTTGTTACTGCGGGTTGGCACGGGTGCTGGACAGCAGTTGCTTCAGGTTGGCTGCCTTCGGCTTCACCAGCCAGAAGCGCCGCACGTAGTCGTCCAGGTTCTCCGAGAGCTCACGCCCCCACTCGCTGCCGGTTTCTTCCACATACTCGGCAAGGACACGCGCCAGGTGGCTGCGGTACGCCTCCATCGCTTCACCACTGATGCGCTGGATTTCCACCAGTTCGTGGTTGAGCTTGTCGACGAAGCTATTGTCCATGTCGAGCACGTAGGCGAAGCCGCCAGTCATGCCAGAACCGAAGTTGTAACCGGTCTTGCCCAACACGCAGACAAAGCCGCCGGTCATGTATTCACAGCAGTGATCGCCAGTGCCCTCGACAACAGCGTGGGCGCCGGAGTTACGCACAGCGAAGCGCTCGCCCGCAGTACCCGCAGCAAACAGCTTGCCGCCAGTGGCACCGTACAGGCAGGTGTTGCCGACGATGGCGCTGTGCTGGGTTTCGAACGGGCTGCCGGCTGGCGGCACGATGGTGAGCTTGCCACCGGTCATGCCCTTGCCGACGTAGTCGTTGGCGTCGCCTTCCAGGTGCAGGTTCAGGCCACCGGCGTTCCACACACCGAAGCTCTGGCCCGCAGTCCCCTTGAAGCGGAAGGTAATCGGCGCCGCAGCCATGCCCTGGTTGCCGTGCAGGCGGGCGATTTCGCCCGACACACGCGCACCGATGGAACGGTCGCAGTTGCAGATGTCGAGGTTGAACTCGCCACCGGCCTGGTCACGGATGGCCGGCATGGCCATTTCCACCATTTTCTCGGCCAGCTCGCCCTGATCGAACGGCGGGTTCTTGTCCACTTCGCAGAACTGCGGCTTGTCAGCCGGGATGTGCGAGCTGCCCAGCAGCGGCGACAGGTCCAGGTACTGCTGGCGCTCGGTGTCGCCTGGCAATACGTCGAGCAGGTCGGTACGGCCGATCAGTTCGCCCAGGCTGCGCACGCCCAGCTTGGCCAGCCACTCACGGGTTTCTTCGGCGACGAAGGTGAAGAAGTTGATCACCATGTCGACGGTGCCGATGTAGTGGTCCTTGCGCAGCTTGTCGTTCTGGGTGGCTACGCCGGTGGCGCAGTTGTTCAGGTGGCAGATGCGCAGGTACTTGCAGCCCAGGGCGATCATTGGCGCGGTACCGAAGCCGAAGCTTTCGGCGCCGAGGATGGCCGCCTTGATCACATCCAGGCCGGTTTTCAGGCCGCCGTCGGTCTGTACCCGCACCTTGCCGCGCAGGTCGTTACCACGCAGGGTCTGGTGGGTTTCAGCCAGGCCCAGTTCCCACGGGGCGCCGGCGTACTTGATCGAGGTCAGCGGCGAAGCACCGGTACCACCGTCGTAACCCGAGATGGTGATCAGGTCGGCATAGGCCTTGGCCACACCAGCGGCGATGGTGCCCACGCCGGCTTCCGCCACCAGCTTGACCGACACCAGCGCCTGCGGGTTGACCTGCTTGAGGTCGTAGATCAGCTGGGCCAGGTCTTCGATCGAGTAGATGTCGTGGTGCGGCGGTGGCGAAATCAGGGTCACGCCCGGTACCGCATAGCGCAGCTTGGCGATCAGGCCGTTGACCTTGCCGCCCGGCAACTGGCCGCCCTCACCGGGCTTGGCGCCCTGGGCGACCTTGATCTGCAGCACTTCGGCGTTTACCAGGTATTCCGGGGTCACGCCAAAGCGGCCGGTGGCCACCTGCTTGATCTTGGAGCTGCGGATGGTGCCGTAGCGCGACGGGTCTTCACCGCCCTCACCGGAGTTGGAACGCGCGCCCAGGCGGTTCATGGCCTCGGCCAGCGCCTCGTGGGCTTCCGGCGACAGGGCACCCAGCGAGATACCGGCGGAGTCGAAACGCTTGAGGATGGCCTCCAGCGGTTCGATCTGCTCCAGCGGCAGCGGCTGGTCGGCCACTTTCACTTTCAGCAGGTCGCGGATCATCGACACCGGACGGGTGTCGACCAGCGTGGTGTATTCCTTGAACTTGGCGTAATCGCCCTGCTGCACGGCGGCTTGCAGGGTATTGACCACGTCCGGGTTGTAGGCGTGGTACTCGCCACCGTGAACGAACTTCAGCAGGCCGCCTTGCTGGATCGGCTTGCGCGCGCTCCAGGCCTCGGCCGCCAGCAGCTTCTGGTCGCTTTCCAGGTCTTCGAAGCGCGCGCCCTTGATACGACTGGACACGCCCTTGAAGCTCAGGCCGACCACTTCCTCGGCCAGGCCGATGGCTTCGAACAGCTGCGCACCACGGTACGAGGCGATGGTGGAGATGCCCATCTTCGACAGGATCTTCAGCAGGCCCTTGGAGATGCCCTTGCGGTAGTACTTGAAGACTTCGTCCAGGTCACCCAGCACTTCGCCGGTGCGGATCAGGTCGGCCAGCACTTCATAAGCCAGGTACGGGTAAACGGCCGAGGCACCGAAGCCCAGCAGCACTGCAAAGTGGTGCGGGTCGCGGGCGGTAGCGGTTTCCACCAGGATGTTGCTGTCGCAACGCAGGCCCTGTTCGGTCAAGCGGTGGTGCACTGCACCCACGGCCAGCGAAGCGTGCACCGGCAGTTTGCCCGGGGCGATGTAACGGTCGCTCAGCACCAGCTGGGTCTTGCCAGCGCGCACGGCTTCTTCAGCCTGGTCAGCGATATTGCGGATGGCCGCTTCCAGGCCGACGCCCTCTTCATAGTTGAGGTCGATCAGCTGGCGGTCGAAACCTTCGCGCTCCAGGCTCATCAGCGAACGCCATTTGGCGGGCGAAATGACCGGCGAGCTGAGGATCACCCGCGAAGCGTGCTCCGGGGACTCCTGGAAAATGTTGCGCTCGGCGCCCAGGCAGATTTCCAGCGACATCACGATCGCTTCGCGCAGCGGGTCGATCGGCGGGTTGGTCACCTGGGCGAACTGCTGGCGGAAGAAGTCGTACGGCGAACGCACGCGCTGCGACAGCACGGCCATCGGCGTGTCGTCACCCATCGAGCCGACGGCTTCCTGGCCCTGCTCACCCAGCGGGCGCAGCACCTGATCACGCTCTTCGAAGGTGACCTGGAACATCTTCATGTATTGCTTGAGCTGGTCAGCGTCATAGCTGGCCACGCCCTGGTCGTCGGTCAGCGTCGCCTGGATACGGGTGGCGTGCTGACGCAGCCAGCGCTTGTACGGGTGACGCGACTTCAGGCGGTTGTCGATGGCGTCGGTGTCGAGGATCTGGCCGGTTTCGGTGTCCACGGCGAGGATCTGCCCCGGGCCGACACGGCCCTTGGCCAGTACTTCCTCAGGCTGGTAGCCCCATACGCCGATTTCGGAGGCGATGGTGATGTAGCCGTTGGTGGTGGTCACCCAGCGCGCCGGGCGCAGGCCGTTACGGTCCAACAGGCACACCGCGTGGCGGCCTTCGGTCATGACGATACCGGCCGGGCCGTCCCACGGCTCCATGTGCATGGAGTTGTATTCGTAGAAGGCGCGCAGGTCGGCGTCCATGGTCTCGACGTTCTGCCAGGCTGGCGGTACCAGCATGCGCACACCACGGAACAGGTCGATGCCACCGGTCACCATCAGTTCCAGCATGTTGTCCATGCTCGACGAGTCGGAACCCACGCGGTTGACCAGCGGGCCGAGCTCTTCGAGGTCGGGGATCAGGTCGTTGGCGAACTTGGTGCGACGGGCCATGGCCCAGTTGCGGTTGCCGGTGATGGTGTTGATCTCGCCGTTGTGGGCGAGGAAGCGGAACGGCTGCGCCAGCGGCCATTTCGGCAGGGTGTTGGTGGAGAAGCGCTGGTGGAACACGCAGATCGCGGTTTGCAGGCGCTCGTCACCCAGGTCTGGGTAAAACGCCGCGAGATCGCGCGGCATCATCAGGCCTTTGTAGATGATGGTCTTGTGCGAGAAGCTGCAGATGTAGTGGTCGGCGTCGTGGGCGTTGGCCACCGACGAACGGCGACGGGCACTGAACAGCTTAATCGCGAACTCCTGATCGCTCAGGCCTTCACCGCCGATGAACACCTGCTCGATCTGCGGCAGGCGCTCCAGGGCCAGGCGGCCGAGCACGCTGGTGTCGATCGGCACCTTGCGCCAGCCGACCAGCTTCAGGCCGGCTGCGAGGATTTCGCGGTCCATGTTGGCGCGGGCGGCTTCAGCTTTGACCGGGTCCTGGTTGAAGAACACCATGCCGACGGCATACTGCTTGGGCAGCTCGACGGCGAAGTGCTCCTGGGCCACGGCACGCAGGAATTGATCGGGCTTCTGCATGAGCAGACCGCAACCGTCACCGGTCTTGCCGTCGGCGTTGATGCCGCCGCGGTGGGTCATGCAGGTCAGCGCCTGCATGGCGGTTTGCAGAAGGTGGTGGCTCGGTTCGCCCGTCATATGGGCGATCAGGCCAAAACCACAGTTGTCCTTGAATTCTTCGGGATGGTACAGACCTGTTTTCATAGACACATTCTCACCAGGTTCACCTCTCAACGGAGGCAAATCTCTTTTTTAACAACCACTTACCATCCACGCCGATCAAACGCCAGCTTTTTTGCGGTGGCCATGGAAAACCATTGTTGCACAGCGACAGCGATGCCCACAAATTTTCATGTCTCACCATTGAAAATTTATGTCGCAATTTTGAATGTTTTTGCGCCATGCGCCGTGATAGCGGCTTGGCTCGAGTCTGAAGCGTTTCAGCCATGACTGCAAGTAAGGCTTGTGGCCGGCAGTCTGGGACAGAAAAGCCTGCCGCGTTAAAACGCAGCAGGCTAGTCGAAAGCTAGAATTCGCTTAGCTACTGGGCGGCGGGGTGATGCCGCCCGGAAGGTATCAGCGGGCCGAGGCCAGCTCTTGTTGGACGCTGGCGACGGTACGTGGCCAAGGTTTACCAGCCTGGACCTTCGCTGGCAAGTTCTTGATTGCCGCAACCGCTGCATCGCGGTTGGCGAAGCTGCCATAAGTCACGACGTACAACGGCTTGCCCTGCAGGTTTTTCTTGAAGTAGCGATAGTCGCCACCCTGGGCCTTGACGTACGCCTGGGCCGAAGCCTCGGAGCTGGTGCCGAGGATCTGCACCACATAGTTACCCGGCTTTTGCCCGGCGTACCAGCCACCGCTGCCACCACCGGATGCCGCTGGTTTTTCAGCCGGTTTTGCGGCTGGCTTGGCCACGGCAACCTGGGTCGGTGCTGGCGCAGGCTTGGCAGGTGCAACCGGTTTGGCCGGCTGGGTTGCGACGGGTTTCGGCGCAGGCGCCACCGGCTGCACTGGCTGGGCAGGCACACTGGCAACGGGCTGGGCAGGCGCAGGTGCCGGGCCGGCCGGCACGCCTTGCGGCGGGGCAATGGTGGTCACGGTGGGCGGTGGGTTGCCAGGCTGCAGTGCAGTATCGCCTGCCGGGCTGCCTTCTTCACCTTCACCCATGCCTGCGGCCTGGGCCAGCGGTTCGCGCATCACCGGCTGGGACTGGCCAACCAAAGGCAGTGGCATCGGCTGGGACGAGCCAGAGAACTCGATGGCAGCACCTTGCTTGCCTTCGCCAAGCGGCAACTGGGCTTGGGCGGCTGGCGCATCGGCCGGCGCCTTGTCGCCTTTCTTGGGCATCAACACCGCGGCGCCAACGGCGACCACGACCACAGCGGACAGCGCGAGCACATGTTTTTTAGGCATCTTGAACCCCATGGATGGTCGCTTGGCCGTCGAGCGGCTGGCGATCATGGCTTCGATCAAAGTGTCACGGGCGACCTGGTTGATGTTGCCAGGCCAACCGTCGGAGTTTTCATGGATATCGACGATCTGTTCACGGCTGAACACCTCGATGCCCCGGCCAGCGCCTTCCAGACGCTGCTCCAGGTACTCGCGGGTTTCCTCTTCACTGTAGGGGGCGAGCTCGATGATGTGGAAGCGTTCTTCCTCGATATTGAGCTCATCCAGCCCGGCAATCAGTGACGGTTCACCGAACAGGAACACATGCGGGCGCCCTTCCGGTACACCAGCCGCCAATTCCAGCAACGCTTGGAGTGCCGACTCGTCGAGTTGTTCCGCATCGTCCACCAGCAAATACACTTCCTGCCCGGTGAGTGCCAGTTGCACCACCTTGGACAGAATCGCCTGCACTTCAGCCTGGTCCACCCCCAGATCCTGGGCGACCTGGGCCAGCATGCCGGAAGCATCGCTGGCACTGCGGGCAGACACCACCACGCTCTGCACCGCCTGTTTGTTGGTACTGGCCACCAGGGCCTGGCGCAGCAGCGACTTGCCGCTGCCCAGCGGGCCGCTGACTACCAGCATCAACTGGCTGTAGCGTGCCAGGTGGTGCAACTGGCCAAGCACGGGCTTGCGCTGGGCCGGGAAAAACTTGAAGCCGGGCACGCGGGGTGCGAACGGATCGTGGCTCAACTGGTAATGGTCGAGAAAGGCCTCATCGGCATGCAAACTGGTCATTGCGCTGTCACAACCTCAAAGCTGGGCCACGATCGCGCGGTAATCCGCCGACAGCGTGGCCTGTAGAATCTCTTTCGGATAGTCGTCGGTCACCACGGCCTCGCCCATCTGGCGCAGCAGCACCAGACGCAGACGACCGTCGAGCACCTTCTTGTCGACCGCCATGTGCTCCATGAAATGCGCCGGGGTCATTTCCTGTGGTGGCACCACCGGCAAACCTGCGTCCTGCAACAGGCGGATTCCGCGATCGCGCTCGGCCTGGTCGATCCAGCCAAGGCGCATGGACATTTCCAGGGCCATCACCGTGCCCGCTGCCACGGCTTCGCCGTGCAGCCACACGCCGTAGCCCATGTGGGTCTCGATGGCATGCCCGAAGGTATGCCCCAGGTTCAGCGTGGCCCGTACGCCGGACTCACGCTCATCCGCCCCGACCACCGCAGCCTTTGCCGCGCAGGAACGACGAATGGCTTCGGTCAGGGCCACAGGGTCCAGGCCGCGCAGGGCCTGCATATTGTCTTCGAGCCAGGTGAGGAACGGCTTGTCGCAGATCAGGCCGTACTTGATCACTTCGGCCAGACCAGCCGACAGCTCGCGTGCTGGCAGCGTCTTCAGGCTGGTGGTGTCGATCAGCACTGCGTTGGGCTGATAGAAGGCACCGACCATGTTCTTGCCCAGCGGGTGGTTGATACCAGTCTTGCCGCCCACCGAGGAGTCGACCTGGGACAGCAGGGTGGTCGGCACCTGGATGAAATCGACACCACGCTGGTAGCAGGCGGCCGCGAAGCCTGCCATGTCACCGATCACGCCGCCGCCCAAGGCAACCACGGTAGTGCGGCGATCATGGCGCGCGGTGAGCAGGCCATCGAAGATCAGCTGCAAGGTTTCCCAGTTCTTGTAGGCTTCACCATCAGGCAACACCACTGGCAGCACCGAATAGGCGCCCAGGGTCTTGGTCAGGCGTTCGAGATACAGGGGCGCGACGGTCTCGTTGGAAACGATGGCAACTTGCCGGCCGGCAATGTGCGGCGCCAGCAACTCGGGCTGGTCCAGCAAGCCTTCGCCAATGTAGATCGGGTAGCTACGCTCGCCCAGGTCGACCTTAAGTGTCTGCATGTATCCCCACAATGTACTTGGGCGCGGCGCCGTATGGGCAACCTGCGCGGTAACGTTGAACCTCGCCTCGGCGCTGGTGGCCGAGAATAGTCCCGGGTTAACGGGGCGGCAACTGCTGCAAGCGCTCGAGAATGTCGATCACCACCATGCGTGGCGGCCGCTCGTCGGTTTCCACCACCAGGTCGGCGATCTCGCGGTAGAGCGGGTCGCGCGCTTCCAGCAGTGCACGCAAGGTCGCCTCGGGGTTGGCGGTGCGCAGCAGCGGGCGATTGCGGTCGCGCGCGGTGCGGCCAACCTGCTGCTCCACCGAGGCGTGCAGGTAGATCACCCGGCCACCCTGGTGCAATGCCTGGCGGTTGGCTTCGCGCATCACCGCGCCGCCGCCGGTGGCCAGGACCACGCCGTCAAGCGCGCACAGTTCGGCGATCATCGATTGCTCGCGATCACGAAAACCCGGCTCGCCTTCCTTGTCGAAAATCCACGGGATATTGGCGCCGCATCGCAGTTCGATTTCCTTGTCGGAATCCTTGAACAGCAGGCGCAGCTCTTTGGCCAAAAGGCGTCCAATGGTGCTTTTACCAGCGCCCATGGGCCCCACAAGTATCAAATTTCGCACAGAATCAACGACTCACAGCAATCGCCTGGTCACTCATGATACGCGGAGTCAGGAAGACCAGCAGCTCGGATTTTTTCTCTTGTAATGCATCGCGTCGAAACAGCCGCCCAACATACGGCAGATCGCCAAAAAATGGCACCTTGTCGACCACATTGTTTTGCGAAGTCGAGTACACGCCACCAATCACGATCGTTTCACCGTCCGCCACGCGAACCTTGGCATTGACCTCGTTCTTGCGAATCGGCGGCACGCTGTTCAAGGCATTGACGTAATCCGGCTCGTCCTTGGTCACCCTGACGGTCATGATCACCTTGTTGTCCGGGGTGATTTGCGGTGTCACCTCCAGCGACAGCGAGGCTTCACGAAACGACACCGAGGTGGCGCCACTCTGACTGGTCTCCTGGTAAGGCACCTCGGTGCCTTTGAGGATCCTGGCCGTTTCCTTGTCGGCCGTTACCACTTTGGGCTGCGAAATGATCTCGCCGTTGCCGCTTTTTTCCATGGCGCTGAGCTCCAGGTCGAGCAACACGTCGCCACGCAGCAGGCCCAGACCGAGACTACTGCCCGCACGCTCCACACCAAGATCGACAAACAGCTCCTGGCCCGGCCGCAGGTTTTCGCTATACAGCGGCCCGCCCCAGCGCACCCCGAGGCTTTTCTCGTAATCGACGTTGGCTTCGACGATACGCGCCTCGATCGCCACCTGGCGCACCGGCACGTCCAGTTGCGCAACCAGCTGCCGCAGTTCCGCCAGGCGGTCGGCGGGCTGGTACGCCACCAGTGTGTTGGTGCGCTCGTCGACAGCCAGGCTGCCTCTGACAGTGAGGGTGCCGTCATCCGCCAGGCTGGTCAGCAATAGCTCAACCAGCTCGGCGGCCTTGGCATGATGGATCGGTATCAGCTCACGGCGTAGCGGCTGCACCTGCGCATCCGGCTCCAGCCCCACGGGGGCATCGAACGGCTGCGCGGCAAACGCTGCCGCAGGCGCCACCAGCAGTACATTACCCTCCTGCCGCCGGGCCAGGCCCTTGCTTCGCAACACCAGGTCGAGTGCCTGATCCCAAGGTACATCCTGTAAACGCAAGGTGACGTTACCTTGTACATCGTCACCCGCAACCAGGTTGACGCCCGCATAATCAGCCAGCACCTGCAGCACCGAGCGCACTTCCACATCCTGGAAGTTCAAAGACAGGGGCTCACCCTGGTAAGGCATCGCCGACGCCAGCGGGATCGGCAGCAGGGCTGCCAACACCCATTTCATCAACATTTTCATTCCGGTCCGGGGCCTCCTTGCCCAGGCGCTTTGCAAGGGTGATAAACGCTGTGCGCTCATGCCACACCCCCGCCATGAACAGCCGTTCGCGTACCTCGACCTGGCCTTGGTCGACCCGCTCCACCACACCGTGGTTACGCCCTAAACGCTCGCCTGCCCGAACCCTATAGAGCCTGCCAGCCGCCATCAGCAGCGCCTCGTGCGACATCCCGCGCGACAGGCTGCCGACCATTTCCAATTGCGCCAACGGCACACTGCCCAGCCCAAAGCCGGCCATTCGTCTCGCTGCTGGCGTGAAGGGGTCAACCACAGGTTCTGGTGTGGCGGCCCTGGCCGAGGTGCGTGCAAACGCCTCGGGTGCCGGCACCGGTGCGGCTGCCTCGAAGGCCTCTACACCCAGTTGCAGGCGCAAAAGCCTTGGCTGCCCCTCGACAATAGAAAGGTTGATGTCGCCACTGCGCAGCAGGCGCGCCTGGCCCAGCCAGTCGTGCAGCCATTGACGCAAAGCCGTGTAAGGCCCCATCACCTGCACCTGCAGGGGTGTTTTGCGGTAGCCTGCCTGCTGCTCGCTTTCATGCACATCGAACCGCTCGACCAGTAGGCCGTGCGCATGCCCCGACGAAGCCAGGCTGCCGAGCAAGTCGCTCATGTCCTCCCCGCTGGCCAGGTGCCAGTGAGCCTCCAGCAACGCCTGCTCGGAAACAATCAGCGCTGCCCGCAGTTGCTCCAGCTCGACCAGCTTCGCCGTGCTGGCTGACTGCTGTTCATCTAATGAGGCTTGCCTGGACGCCTCTTGTGCCTGTTGCTGGAGCGCTGCTGGCAGGCGCAACGCGCAACCCAGACCGAACACCAGCACAGCGACCATGGCTGGCGCCAGGCACCTGATACGCCTGGAGTGCTCGGCGACCGCCAGCCAGGCAAAGATCGGCGCCACATTCACGACCAGAACGCCGAAACGCGCGCGGCCAACAGAAACTCATCGCCACCCGGCACGCTCCTGATGCGCTTGAGTTCCAGGTCGAGCAGAACACGCGAATGTTCCAGGTCGCGCATGAACTGCGCAACCACGGCGCCGGAGGTAGCCAGCCCGGCCAGCTGCAAGTGGCCGTTTTCCAGGCTGAGGTCAAGAAGCTGCACGCCCATCGGCAGCGCCCCTTCGAGCTCAGTGAACACATCACCCAGAATGCCCTGCTGAGTGCGCAAACGCTCAAGCGCAGCCAAACGCTCAAGTAGCGCCTGATGCTGTGCACGCACATCATCCAACGGCCGCAATTGCTCGGCCAGGCGTTCAAGCGCGGCCTGTTGCCGGGTGTTGGACAGCGCCTGCTGCTGCCCGCGCTGACGGGCCAACTGGTCGACCAGCATCACCGCGCACAGCGCCAGAATGGCGCCAGCGACCAAGCGGGAGCGAAAACGCCGAAGCGTGGCCTGGCGCTGCCGCTCACGCCAAGGCAGCAGGTTCAGTCGCATCATGGCCGCAATCCTCCATAAGCGAGGGCGCAAGCCAGCAGCATCGACCCGTCGACATGCTCAAGCCCGGCCTGGCCAGGCAAATGCCGGCACGTCGTTTTCAGTTGACGGCCCAGGCTTTGCAGCCAGTCAGGATCCAGCGAACAACTGCTGGTTATCCACAGGCCCGCAGGCAAATGCTCATCGGCAAGCAGCGCATGCAGCGCCTCCGACAGCGGCCCCATCCCCTTCTGCCCCTGCGTTTGCAATTCACGACGCTGGCTGGGCCGACCGGGATGCCAGTCATACAGAACTGCACCATGTGCCTCTACACGCAGTAATGCCGAGCCTTCGAAGCACCCCTGAGGCAACATGCGGCACAGGGCGATGTTATCGACCTCGACGGCTTCCAGCTGCAACCCTGTCTCGTCGACGATGGCCTCCAGTGACGCCAACGCACTTTGCCGGCATGCGGCCACCATCACCTCGGCGCATCCCGGCTGCACGCGAGACGCCCTCAACACCTGAAAATCCAGGGCCAGGTCCTCCAACGGAAACGGAAACAGCCGCTCGGCATCGGCCAGCAACTGCGCCTCCAGCCCCACACCAGCCTGCTCCATCGGCAGATGACACAGCTTGCAGATCACCTGGTTGGCGGGTAACGCCAACGCTACCCGTCGCTGCCTGAGACCACTGCGCCGGTAGGCACGACGCAAGGCTGCCACCACCGCAGCAGGCTCCGCTGTCCAATCCTTGCCCGCCGCTGACTCGAACGGTTCCTGCGCCGAGGCAAGCACCCGACAACGCCGGCTGCGCCGCTGAAGCTGTACAACCCGAACAGCGTCCGGTGCAATTTCTACCCCCACCAGTGAACCGGCATCCTTGCCGAAGCGTCCTAACATCGCGGCTTCCTTGCTGCGTGTCGCAGCGGTCTGTCGCAACCCCGCGGTAACACTGGGCCAGGGCTGCTCATCGGGGCGACGGGCAGCCTGGCCGGTAACCCGGAGAGGCGAAAAAATGCTTATAATGCCCAGCGTTTTCTGGTCCGCCGGACCTGCGTGCAATCCACTCTCAACCTGGACACCGAAAAGCCTTGATACGTCTGCTGAAGTTCTTCTGGTGGTCTTCCGTCGCAGTCATCTGCGCGCTCGTACTCGGTGTGAGCGGTGCGTTTCTGTATCTTAGCCCCAGCCTGCCCTCGGTCGAGTCGCTCAGAAGCATCCAGTTGCAGATCCCCCTCAGGGTGTACAGCAGCGATGGCAAGCTGATTGCCGAGTTTGGCGAAATGCGCCGCTCGCCGATCCGCTTCGCGGAAATTCCGCCACAGTTCATTCAGGCACTTCTGTCAGCCGAGGATGACAATTTCCTCAACCACTACGGTGTCGACCCCAGCAGCCTGATGCGCGCGGCGACCCAGCTGGTAAAAACCGGGCATATCCAGACCGGCGGCAGCACCATCACCATGCAGGTGGCGAAAAACTTCTTCCTCACCAGCGAACGCAGCTTCTCGCGCAAGACCAACGAGATCCTGCTGGCCCTGCAGATCGAGCGCGAGCTGACCAAGGACGAGATCCTTGAGCTGTACGTGAACAAGATCTACCTGGGCAACCGCGCCTACGGCATCGACGCTGCCGCGCAGGTGTATTACGGCAAGTCGATCCGCGACGTGAGCCTGGCGCAGATGGCCATGATCGCCGGCCTGCCCAAAGCACCGTCACGCTTCAACCCACTGGCCAACCCGGTGCGCGCCAAGGAGCGCCGCGACTGGATCCTTGGCCGCATGTACAAGCTGGGCAAGATCGACGAAGCCAGCTACCAGGCTGCCCTGGCCGAGCCGCTCAATGCCAGCTATCACGTGCCGACGCCTGAGGTGAATGCCCCCTACATCGCTGAAATGGCCCGCGCGGAAATGGTCGGCCGTTATGGCAGCGACGCCTACACCGAAGGCTTCCGCGTCACCACCACAGTGCCCAGCGACATGCAGGAAATGGCCAACAAGGCCATCCTCAACGGCCTCTCCGACTACGACGAGCGCCACGGTTACCGCGGCCCCGAAGCCCGCTTCCCGGGCCGCACCCAGGCAGCCTGGCTGCAGGAACTGGGCAAGCAGCGCATCCTTGGGGGCCTGGAGCCGGCCATCGTCACCCATGTCGAAAAAACCGGCCTCAAGGTGCTGACCCGCGACGGCCAGCAAGCCGAGGTTGCCTGGGACACCATGAAGTGGGCGCGCCCGTTCATCAACAGCAACGCCCAGGGCCGTACACCGCAGTCGCCGGCCGACGTGGCCCAGGTCGGCGACCTGGTGCGCCTGCAGCGTCTGGACGATGGCAAGCTCAAGTTCAGCCAGGTGCCTGGCGCACAAAGCGCCCTGGTCACCCTCGACCCTTACAACGGCGCCATTCGTGCGCTGGTTGGCGGCTTCTCGTTCGAGCAGAGCAACTACAACCGCGCCATGCAGGCCAAGCGCCAACCGGGTTCGAGCTTCAAGCCGTTCATCTACAGTGCCGCACTGGACAGCGGCTACACGGCCGCCACCCTGGTCAACGATGCGCCGATCGTGTTCGTCGACGAGTCGGTGGACAAAGTGTGGCGGCCGAAGAACGATACCAACACCTTCCTTGGCCCGATCCGCATGCGCGAAGCGCTGTACAAGTCGCGTAACCTGGTGTCGATCCGCTTGCTGCAGGCCATGGGTGTAGACCGCACCATCGACTACATTGCCAAGTTCGGTTTCAACAAGCAGGACCTGCCACGCAACCTGTCGCTGGCCCTGGGCACCGCCACCCTGACCCCGATGGAAATCGCCACCGGCTGGAGCACATTCGCCAACGGCGGCTACAAGATCACCCCGTACCTGATCGACCGCATCGAAAGCCGCAGCGGCGAAACGCTGTTCACCGCCAACCCGGCCCGCGTACCGCAGGGTGCTGAAGACCAGGCGGGCCTGGCCGCACCCGAACAACCCATCAGCACCGCCGCCATGCCAGGTGAGGCGCCACCGGCCTTCAGCCAGGTTGCGAATGCACCTCAAGCACCTGCGGTGGCCGAGCAGATCATCGACGGGCGCACCACCTACATCCTCACCAGCATGCTGCAGGACGTGATCAAGCGCGGCACCGGCCGCCGGGCGCTGGCACTGGGCCGCACCGACCTGGCGGGCAAGACAGGTACCACCAACGAATCCAAGGACGCCTGGTTCTCCGGCTACAACGCCGATTACGTGACCACCGTGTGGGTCGGTTTCGACCAGCCAGAAACCCTCGGCCGTCGCGAATACGGCGGTACGGCGGCCTTGCCGATCTGGATGAGCTTCATGGGCGCGGCGCTCAAGGACAAGCCGGCGCATGCGCCAGCAGAGCCGGAAGGCATCCTCAGCCTGCGTGTGGACCCGGTCAGTGGCCGCGCTGCCTCGCCGAGCACGCCGAATGCGTACTTCGAGCTGTTCAAGGCCGAAGACTCGCCGCCGTCGGTGGATGAGCTGGGCAATGGCGCAGCACCGGGCAGCCCACTGCCAGCGGATGAAGCGGCGCCGATGGACCTGTTCTAAGGGCCGACAGGCAAACACTGTCCGTGTAGGAGCGGCCTTGCGTCGCGAAAGGGCCGCAACGCGGCCCCAGCAATATCTGCTTGATGCATAAATCCTGGGGGTGCTTCGCACCCCTTTCGCGACGCAAGGCCGCTCCTACACAGACAGCGTAAGCCGATATTTCGGCCAATAAAAAGCCCCGGCTCATACGAGCCGGGGCTTTTTCATGTCGCTACAGCGGCAATCAGCCGTTGAACACGTCATCCACGCTGGTCAGCGGGTAGTGCTTCGGATACGGCAGGGTAGCCACGCCGGATTCGATGGCGGCCTTGGCCACAGCGTCGGAAACGACGGTGATCAGGCGTGCGTCCAGCGGCTTCGGAATGATGTACTCACGGCCGAACTCCAGGCCTTCGACGCCGTATGCTTCGCACACTTCCTTCGGCACTGGCAGCTTGGCCAGGTCTTTCAGGGCGATAGCGGCAGCGATCTTCATTTCTTCGTTGATGCGCTTGGCGCGAACGTCCAGAGCACCACGGAAGATGAACGGGAAGCCCAGCACGTTGTTGACCTGGTTCGGGTAGTCGGAACGACCGGTGGCCATGATCACGTCGTTACGGGTGGCGTGCGCCAGCTCTGGCGAGATTTCCGGGTCCGGGTTCGAGCAAGCGAACACGATCGGGTTGGCCGCCATCGACTTCAGGCCTTCCGGGCTCAGCAGGTTCGGGCCGGACAGGCCTACGAACACGTCAGCACCGTTCAGGGCATCAGCCAGGGTGCGCTTGTCGGTAGCGTGGGCGAACTGAGCCTTGTACTGGTTCAGGTCGTCACGGCCAGCGTGAATCACGCCGCTGCGGTCGATCATGTAGATGTTCTCGACCTTGGCACCCATGCTCACCAGCAGCTTCATGCAGGAGATGGCGGCTGCACCAGCACCCAGGCAGACGATCTTGGCGTCTTCCAGCTTCTTGCCAGCGATTTCCAGGGCGTTGATCATGCCGGCAGCGGTCACGATGGCGGTACCGTGCTGGTCATCGTGGAACACCGGAATGTCGCACTGTTCGATCAGGGTGCGCTCGATCTCGAAGCACTCAGGCGCCTTGATGTCTTCGAGGTTGATGCCACCGAAGGTGATCGAAATACGGCGAACGGTGTCGATGAACGCTTGCGGGCTTTCCGATTCGACTTCGATGTCGAATACGTCGATACCGGCGAAACGTTTGAACAGAACACCCTTGCCTTCCATGACCGGCTTGGAAGCCAGTGGGCCGAGGTCGCCCAGACCGAGGATGGCGGTGCCATCGGAAATCACCGCAACCAGGTTGCCTTTGCCGGTGTACTTGTAAGCCAGCTCTGGATCACGGCCGATTTCACGCACGGGTTCTGCAACACCTGGGCTGTAGGCCAGGGCGAGGTCACGGGCGGTGGCAGTGGGCTTGGAGAGCTCGACGCTCAGTTTCCCCGGACGAGGTTGAGCGTGGTATTCGAGAGCGGCGGTTTTCAGGTCTGACATGGTGGGCATTCCGCTATTTACTGTTCTGACGGACCGCCGAGGATACGCAAAGAGCCGGGGAGTCACAAGACTGGTCGGTCACTTGTGTCAAGGCCTTTAGCCTACGACTTTACGCTATAACCCACGGGGGCATACGGCTCACAGTGTGTACAATCCAATAGCGAAATGTCTACATCTTTTAGCCTGAAATACGCTCCAACATGCTCGGATCGGTCAATGACAACACCCAGCGTCGCTGCCCGGGCTTCAGGCCGCCCTTGCGGGAACGATCCAGCACCCAGCCACGCGCCTCGACCTGGCGTCCCTTGAGGTTATCGAAGAAGCTGGCGGGGAAGTTGCGTTGCAGACGAGCGGGAACCTGCAGCACCACGGCGTCGTCCAGGGTCAGCCAGACACCGCCACGGTTGCGTTCGATACCCTTGATGCGGCCACCAACCACAGCAAAACCCGGCTGCCTGACCTCCCCTGCCGGCACCACGGGCGAACGGCGCCACAAGCCGCTGCCTGCCTTGCGCGCCGCTTGCTCGGCAAGTTGCTGGCAACCGCTGAGACGTACATTCGGGGCAACTGCCACGCGGTAGCCCAAACCCTCACTCAGCAACTGCGCTTCCAGATTGTCGCCATTGCGACCGTAGATATGCGCCAGTGTGCGGCCATATTTGTCTTTGGCCTCAACGCCTGGCACCAGCCCGACACGCCCGTCACTGGCCTTGACCAGCGCCTGCAAGCGCCGCTTCGCAGCCTCGGCATAAGGCTCGCTGGTGCGCCCGTTGCGGCCAATTTCCGGGGCATTGATGCCAATCAGGCGTACACTGCGGCCATCGGCCAGGCGCACGGTATCGCCATCCACCACCTGGCGCACCAGCACCTGCTGTGGCTGCTGCGGCAGCGGGCAGAATGCCATGGCGGGAAAAGCCCAGATGACGCCCATAAAAAAAGCGCCCACAAAGGGCGCCTTTTTTTGCAGCACTGCGAAACCCGAGGGGTTCGCCATGCGCATGATTACTTCTTGGTACCGAACATACCGAAGCGATCGGCGAACTTCTGTACGCGGCCGCCGGTGTCCAGGACTTTCTGCTTACCGGTGTAGAACGGGTGGCACAGGTTGCAAACGTCGATCGACAGGACATTGCCCAGGGTCGAACGGGTTTCGAACTTGTTGCCGCAGCTGCAGGTGACTGCAACTACTTCGTAGTTCGGGTGGATACCTTCTTTCATGGTCACTTCCTCGAGCTGCGTGCCGCCACCCAACACCAATTGTTGAATACCGCACGTAATTAGGCGGCGAATAATACCAGAGCACAGCGTCAGTGCAAGATGTCGCTTGCACCGACCGTCGTCTGCTAGGCTCGCCAGTTCTTGTAACGCCCTCCGAGACTTTTTGCGTGTCCGACGTCATCCTGCGCCTTGCCCTGCCCTCCCCGCTGCGCCGCCTGTTCGACTACAAGGCGCCGGCGAGCATGGCGCGCCAGGCCTTGACCCCGGGCATGCGCATCCGCGTGCCCTTTGGCCGCCGCGAAATGATCGGTGTGCTGGTGGAGGTATGCGCACAGAGCGAAGTGCCTGCCGACAAGCTGAAACCGGCCAGCACCCTGCTCGACCCGGTGTCCCCCATCCCGGCGTCGCTGTTCAAGCTGTGCCTGTGGACCGCCCAGTACTACCAGCACAGCCTGGGCGACACCCTGAGCTGGGCCTTGCCCACGCTGTTGCGCCAGGGCGAACCCGCCGAAATGCGCCAGGAGCGCTTCTGGCACATTGCCCCCGGCGCGCGCCTGGAAGACCCTCGCATTGCCCGCGCGCCGCGCCAGCGCGACGCCCTCAAGACCCTGGCCCAGCACCCGCATGGCGTGGCCCACACCCTGCTGGCCAAGCTCAACCTGAACAAGGACAGCCTCGACCTGCTACTGGCCAAGGAACTGGTACAGGTCGAGGTCCGTCGCCACTTGCCGGCACTGCGCCACGAACACTGGCTGGCACAACCGGAACTGCCGCTCAACGAAGAACAACGCGATGCCTTCGAGGCCGTACGCGAGGGCTTTGGCGGCTTCGGCGCGTTCCTGCTGGCCGGCGTCACCGGCAGCGGCAAGACCGAGGTCTACCTGCAACTGATCCGCGAAACCCTGGAAGCCGGCAAGCAGGCGCTGGTGCTGATCCCCGAAATCAACCTCGGCCCGCAAACCCTGGCGCGCTTCGAGCAACGCTTCAACGCCCGTATTGCCCTGCTGCATTCGGCGGTGAACGACCGCGAACGCCTGGACGCCTGGCTGGCAGCGCGCGACGGCGAGGCCGACATCATCATCGGCACCCGCTCGGCACTGTTCACGCCGATGAAAAACCCCGGCCTGATCATCATCGACGAAGAGCACGACGGCTCCTATAAACAGCAGGAGGGCCTGCGCTACCACGCCCGCGACCTGGCACTGGTGCGCGCCCACCAGGAAAACATCCCGATCCTGCTCGGCTCTGCCACGCCGTCGCTGGAAACCCTGCACAACGCCCTGACCGGCCGCTACCGCCTGCTGCGCATGAACCAGCGTGCCGGTGGTGCCCGCCCGCCACGCATGCTGCGCCTGGACGTGAAAAGCCTGCCGCTGGACAGCGGTATCAGCGGCCCGCTGCAGCAGGCCATCCGCCAGACCCTGGAAGCCGGTCAGCAAGTGCTGGTGTTCCTCAACCGCCGCGGCTTCGCCCCGACCCTGCTGTGCCACGATTGCGGCTGGCTGTCCGAATGCCCGCGTTGCGACGCACGCATGACCGTGCATCAGCGCTCCGGCGTGCTGCGCTGCCACCACTGCGGTTATGACGAGCGCCTGCCGCACCAGTGCCCGCAATGCAACCACGTGGACCTGCGCCCGGTCGGTGCCGGCACCGAGCGCGCCGAAGAACGCCTGAAGGTGCTGTTCCCGGACTACCCGATCCTGCGGGTGGACCGCGACAGCACGGCGCGCAAGGACGCCATGCACAACCTGTTCAGCACCATCCAGCGTGGCCAGCCGAGCATCCTTGTCGGCACGCAGATGCTTGCCAAGGGTCACCACTTCCCACGGGTTACCCTGGTGGCCATCCTCGACGCCGATGGCGGGCTGTTCTCGGGTGATTTCCGCGCCAGCGAACGCATGGCGCAGTTGATCGTGCAGGTGGCCGGGCGTGCCGGGCGTGCCGAAGAGCCCGGCAAGGTCATCATCCAGACCCACCTGGCCGACCACCCGCTGCTGGTGCAGCTTACCGAACAGGGCTACTTCGCCTTTGCCGAACAGGCCCTGGACGAACGCCGCGCCGCCGGTTTGCCACCTTATTCTCATTTGGCGCTGTTGCGCGCCGAAGCCCACAAGCCGGGGCAGGCCGAAGGCTTCCTCGACGAAGCCTGCGCCGCGGCCGAACGCCTGGTGGCCGAACAATGCCTGCCAGGTATCGAACTGCTAGGCCCAGTACCGGCCCCCATGGAGCGCCGCGCCGGGCGCTTCCGTGCGCAACTGTTGATACAGGCCAATACCCGGGCGCCTTTGCATCGACTGATCAGCGCCTGGTTGCTAGTGTTGGAGCAGATGCCGAGCGGGCGCCAGGTGCGCTGGTCACTGGATGTCGACCCGGTCGACCTGTACTGACGTCCGGGCTGCTTTGCAGCCCCAAAGGTTGGCAACCCGCTCCCAGCCACGGATAATGCCCAGTTTTTCCACCTGCGCATCCAGGCGCTCACCGCGCTTGCGGTCGAAAAGAGATCCCCATGAAAGACACCATTCGCCAGCTGATCCAGCAAGCCCTCACCCAACTCGTCACCGACGGTGTGCTGCCTGAAGGGCTGTCGCCGGCGATCCAGGTGGAAAACGCCCGGGACAAGACCCACGGCGATTTCGCCAGCAACATCGCCATGATGCTGGCCAAGCAGGCGGGCATGAAGCCGCGTGACCTGGCCGAAAAGCTGATCAATGCCCTGCCGGCCAGCGCCGACATCAGCAAGGTCGAGATTGCCGGCCCTGGCTTCCTCAACTTCTTCCAGAACACCGACGCCCTGGCCAACCGCCTGGACGCTGCCCTGGCCGATGCCCACCTGGGCGTGCGCAAGGCCGGCCCGAGCGAGAAAGTCGTCATCGACATGTCGGCGCCGAACCTGGCCAAAGAGATGCACGTCGGCCACCTGCGTTCGACCATCATCGGTGACAGCGTGGCTCGCGTACTGGAATTCCTGGGTGACAACGTCATTCGCCAGAACCACGTGGGCGACTGGGGTACCCAGTTCGGCATGCTGATGGCCTACCTGCAGGAAAATCCGATCACCAGCGACGAGCTGTCGGACCTGGAAAACTTCTACCGCGCCGCCAAGAAGCGCTTTGACGAGTCGGAAGAGTTCGCCACCCGCGCCCGCGGCCTGGTGGTCAAGCTGCAGGCCGGCGACCCGGACTGCCTGGCCCTGTGGACGCGCTTCAAGGACATCTCGCTGTCGCACTGCCAGAAGACCTACGAGCTGCTCAACGTCAAATTGACCATGGCCGACGTGATGGGCGAAAGCGCCTACAACGACGACCTGGCCAACGTGGTGGCCGACCTCAAGGCCAAAGGCCTGCTGGTCGAAGACCAGGGCGCCCAGTGCGTGTTCCTCGAAGAGTTCAAGAACAGCGAAGGCGAGCCACTGCCGGTCATCGTGCAGAAGGCCGACGGCGGCTACCTGTACGCCACCACCGACCTGGCCGCCGTGCGCTACCGCAGCAACGTGCTCAAGGCCGACCGCGCCCTGTACTTCGTCGACCAGCGCCAGGCCCTGCACTTCAACCAGGTGTTCGAAGTGGCACGCCGTGCAGGCTTTGTCGGCCACCCGATGCAGATGGAACACATGGGCTTCGGCACCATGAACGGCGCCGACGGCCGCCCGTTCAAGACCCGTGACGGCGGCACCGTGAAGCTGATCGACCTGCTTACCGAGGCCAAGGAACGCGCCTATGCGCTGGTCAAGGAAAAGAACCCGAGCCTGGCCGACGAAGACCTGCGCCACATCGGTGAAGTGGTAGGTATCGGCGCGGTGAAATACGCCGACCTGTCCAAGCACCGCACCAGCGACTACAGCTTCAACTTCGAGCTGATGCTCAACTTCGAAGGCAACACCGCCCCTTACCTGCTGTACGCCTACACCCGCGTGGCTGGCGTGTTCCGCAAGCTGGGCAAGGGCTTTGACGAAGTCGACGGCAACATCGTGCTCCAGGCTGCCCACGAGCAGGACCTGGCCGCACGCCTGGCGCAGTTTGGCGAAATCCTCAACAACGTCGCTGACAAGGGCACGCCGCACGTACTGTGCAGCTACCTGTACGACCTGGCCGGCCTGTTCTCCAGCTTCTACGAGAACTGCCCGATCCTCGCTGCGGACACCCCAGAGCAGCAGCAATGCCGCCTGCGCCTGGCTGCCCTGACCGGCCGCACCCTCAAACAAGGTCTGGAACTGCTCGGCCTGGAAACCCTGGAGCGCATGTAAGTTGGCTGCCAAGAAAAAACCCGCACCCAAGCGCGGCGCCAGCCGCCAGACGGCGCCGGCCAAACAGCCGATCCCCGGCTGGGTATGGCTGGCCGTCGGCCTGACCGTAGGCGCATTCATCGTGTTCCTGATGAAGCTCGAACCTGGTAGCGAAGACATCAAGCGCGCCAAGCCCGAGCAGCAAAAGCCTGAGAAAGTGGCCGAAGCGAGCAAGGCAGCGCAGCCCTCCCCGCAGCAGCCGGTGAAGCCGAAATACGACTTCTACACCCTGCTGCCGGAGTCCGAGGTGATCGTGCCGCCAGAGGCCGTGCCGGAGAAAACGCCACCGGTGCCGGCCCAGCCGGTCACCCCGGTGACGCCAGCAGAAGCGGCGAAAATCGACACCGCACGGGCCCAGGCGGCCCTGCTCGGCCAGACCCCGCCACCGGCACCACCGGTGATCAAGCCCGCAGCCACCACCCAGTACTTCCTGCAGGCCGGCTCGTTCCGCAAGCAGGCCGATGCCGACAAAGTGCGCGCGCAGATCATCCTGCTGGGCCAGTCGGTGAAGGTGGAGTCGGGTACGGTCAAGGACGAAACCTGGTACCGCGTGCTGGTGGGTCCGTTCAGCAACCGCGAGCAGCTGACCGGAGCGCAAAAGCAATTGTCCGGGGCAGGGTTCAGCAACCTGTTGCTGCAGCAGCGACAAACCCGCCAGTAGCCCCAAAAGGGGCCCTGTGGGAGCGGCCTTGTGTCGCGAAAGGGCTGCAAAGCAGCCCCGACACCCTCAGCACAATGGCTGAAACCCTGGGGCCGCTTTGCGGCCCTTTCTCGACACAAGGCCGCTCCCACAAGGGCTTTGCATTACCCCCTCCCCGCATTCCTCTCGGAAACCTGGCTGTTCAACGTCCAGAAGTCATACAGCACCCCCACCAGGAACAGCCCGCCGGTAAAGAAGTAGATGATCGCGGTGATCCACTTGCCCTGATACAGCCGGTGCAGGCCAAACACCCCGAGGAAGGTCAGCAGGATCCAGGCGATGTTGTAGTCGATACGCCCGGACTGGAACCTCAGATCGGCTTCACGGTCCATGGACGGGATCAAAAACAGGTCGATCAACCAGCCAATGCCTAGCAGCCCGAAGGTGAAGAACCAGATCGTCCCGGTAATCGGCTTGCCGTAGTAGAAGCGATGTGAGCCGGTGAAGCCGAAAATCCACAGCAGGTAGCCGATGGTCTTGCTGTGAGTGTCGTGATAGGGCACACCCTGTTGATAACTGTTCATTCATAGCCCTCGTGGGTTATCTGAAAATTTTCTAAAAAAAAATGTGACTTTCTCGTCGCAGGCCGACGTACGGCAGCCGGGCAATCGACCAACGGATCAAAGATTGATCAAAAAGCTGTTATAAAGTTGCGCGCCCAACACATAACTATTCATAAGAGCTTCATCTATGCCGCCTTTATTCAAGACATGGCTGACCCTCTGTCTATTATTGCCCCTGGCCGCCCACGCCACCAATCGTGAGCAACGTCTTCCCAACGGTTTCACCGGCTACACCACCAATGCCTCGGTGAGACATGCGCCAACCAAGCAGGCCACCCTGCGCGCGCGCCCGAGCAACGCTGCCAGCAGTCGCGGTGCGCCTGTTGCTGCCATGTCGCCGAAGCAGAGCAGCGATGTGCTCAGCCGTGCGGTGAATGTGCTCGGCACCCCTTACGTTTGGGGTGGCAGCAGCCCGAAAAAAGGCTTCGACTGCAGTGGCCTGGTCAAATACGCCTTCAACGATGTTGCCGACGTCGACCTGCCGCGTACCTCCAATGCCATGGCCCAAGGCCACGGCGTGAAGGTGGCCAAGGGTGACCTGAAGCCTGGTGACTTGATCTTCTTCAACATCAAGAGCCGCCGGGTGAACCATGTTGCCATCTACCTGGGCAACGACCGCTTCATCCATGCGCCACGGCGTGGCAAGCGGGTGAGCATCGACACCCTGAGCAAGCCTTACTGGCAAAAGCACTACGTAGTGGCCAAGCGGGTGCTGCCCAAAGAACAGCAGCAGCTGAGCCTGGCCAAGCGCTGACCCTTGCTCTGTCTGTACTGGCCCTATCGCCGGCAAGCCAGCTCCCACAGGTTCCTTCACAGTTTTCAAAAGCTGTGCTGTACCTGTGGGAGCTGGCTTGCCGGCGATAGGGCCAGAGCAAGCACTATAAATTCTCGATCAACCCTTTCTGCTTCAGCCCTCGCATTGCCCCCTCCATCGTCCGCATCCCTTCTGCACCACCCGCCTGCATCACCGAACACAATTGCGCCATCCGCCCCTCACGCACCAGGTTACGCACCGCTGTCGTCGCCACCAGCACTTCCCGCACCGCCACCCGCCCGCCACCTACGCGCCTGACCAGCACCTGCGCCACCACCAGGCGCAGCGACTCGGCCAGCATCGCCCGCACCAACGGCTTTTCCTCGGCAGCAAACACCTCCACCAACCGATCAACGCTGTTGACTGCCGAACGCGTATGCACCGTCGCCAGCACCAGGTGCCCGGTCTCTGCCGCGCGCAAAGCCAGGCGAACGGTCTCCAGGTCGCGCAATTCGCCGATCATGATCACATCCGGGTCCTGTCGCAGGGCACTGCGCAGCCCCTGGGCAAAGCCGCCGCTGTGGCGGCCAATCTCACGCTGATTGACCAGGCTGCGTTGGCTGCTGTGGATAACTTCGACCGGGTCTTCGAGGGTGATGATGTGCAGCGCCCGTTCGCGGTTCAGCTGGTCAAGCAGCGACGCCAAGGTGCTGGACTTGCCGCTGCCGGTTGGCCCACCCACCAGGATCAAGCCATCTCGGCAGTGCGCAACAGCTTGATACACATCCCCCAGGTCCAGTTCATCTAGCGTGGCAATCCGCCCGGGGATCAGCCGAAAGGTTGCCCCGGGGCCATTCAGCTGACGAAACAGGTTCAGCCGAAAACGACCGAGCGCGGGCAACGCCAGCGCCAGGTCCAGTTCATCACCCTCGGCCCATTGCCGCCTTTGCTGCTCTGCCAACAAGGGCGCCATGCCATCGGCCAGGTCTGCTGCCACCAGCGGCGGCAAGTTCATGCGCTGCAATTCACCGTCCAGGCGCAGCATCGGTATCTGGCCCGCCGCCAGGTGCAGGTCCGAAGCCCCCGCCTCCACGGCCCGGGCCAACAGGTCGGTCACATCCATGAGACTCCCCAAAGGCCTTCAAGTAGGTAGAATGCCGCAAACCCTACAGCTGCCGGCATCCATCCATGTCCACCCTAGCAGACAACCTTTCCGCGATTTCCGCCCGTATCGCCAGTGCTGCCCAGGCAGCCGGGCGTGATCCGGCCAGCGTCCAGCTGCTGGCTGTGAGCAAGACCAAGCCCGCCAGCGCCATCCGCGAGGTCCATGCTGCCGGCGTGCGTGACTTCGGGGAAAATTACCTACAGGAAGCGCTGACAAAGCAGCAGGCGCTCAGCGACTTGCCCTTGATCTGGCACTTCATTGGCCCCATTCAGTCGAACAAGACCAAAGCCATTGCCGAGCATTTCGACTGGGTGCATTCCGTGGACCGCCTGAAAATCGCCCAACGCCTGTCCGAGCAGCGCCCTGCCGGGCTGGCGCCACTGAACATCTGCCTGCAGGTGAATGTCAGCGGCGAAGACAGCAAGTCCGGCTGCGCCCCCGCCGACCTGCCGGCCCTGGCCAAGGCCGTGGCCGCGCTGCCCAACCTGCGCCTGCGCGGGCTGATGGCAATCCCCGAACCCACTGATGATCGCGCCGCCCAGGAGGCCGCCTTCGCCAGCCTGCGCACGCTGCAAGAAGGCTTGGGCCTTGGCCTGGATACCTTGTCGATGGGCATGAGCCACGACCTGGAAGCGGCGATTGCTCAGGGTGCGACCTGGGTGCGTATCGGTACCGCCCTGTTCGGTGCACGCGACTACGGCAACACCTGATTCCATGCTTCACTCACTCTTTTCCACAAGGACCTGACATGAGCAAGACTCGCATTGCCTTTATCGGCGCCGGCAACATGGCCGCCAGCCTGATCGGTGGTCTGCGTGCCCAGGGCCTGGACGCCTCGCAGATCCGCGCCAGCGACCCGGGCGCCGAGACCCGCAGCCGCATCCAGGCCGAGCACGGCATCGAAACGTTCGAGAACAACGCCCAGGCCATCGACGGTGCCGACGTCATCGTGCTGGCGGTCAAGCCGCAGGTCATGAAAGCCGTGTGCCAGGCCCTGCAACCCAACCTGCAGGATGGCCAGCTGATCGTGTCCATCGCCGCCGGCATCACCTGCGCCAGCCTGCAAAGCTGGGTGGGCGCTCGCCCGGTTGTGCGCTGCATGCCCAACACCCCGGCGCTGCTGCGTCAGGGCGTGAGCGGCCTGTACGCCACCGCTGAGGTGTCCGGCGAACAGCGCCAGCAGGCCGAACAACTGCTGTCGGCCGTGGGCACTGCCCTTTGGCTGGAGCAGGAACAGCAACTGGATGCCGTGACTGCCGTGTCCGGCAGTGGCCCTGCGTACTTCTTCCTGCTGATCGAGGCCATGACAGCGGCAGGCGAAAAACTCGGCCTGCCACGCGAAACCGCCTCTCAGCTGACCTTGCAGACGGCTTTGGGCGCTGCGCGTATGGCGGTTGCCAGCGATGTCGATGCCGCCGAACTGCGCCGCCGCGTCACCTCGCCCGCCGGCACCACGGAAGCGGCGATCAAGTCGTTCCAGGCCAGCGGCTTCGAAGCCATCGTCGAGCAGGCACTGCAGGCTGCGGCCACGCGCTCTGCCGAGCTGGCCGAACAACTGGGCAAATAAGGAGCCTTAGATGAATGCACTGTCCGGTGCCGCGATCTTCGTGGTGCAAACCTTGGTCAGCCTGTACCTGGTGATCGTCCTGCTGCGCTTCGTGCTGCAGCTGGTCAAGGCCAACTTCTACAACCCGCTTTGCCAGTTCGCGGTGCGCGCCACCCAGCCGCTGCTCAAGCCGATCCGCCGGGTCATCCCCAGTGTCGGCGGGCTCGACACCTCGTCGCTGCTGCTGGCAATCGTTATCCAGGCCCTGCTGATGGGCTTCGTGCTGATGGTCACCTACGGCACGTTCGGCGACATCCTGCACTTGCTGATGTGGGCGATCATCGGCATCACCTCGCTGTTCCTGAAGATTTTCTGGGTGGCGATGATCGTGATGGTGATCGTTTCGTGGGTCGCGCCCAACAGCCATAACCCGGCGGCCGAGCTGGCCTACCAGATCAGCGAGCCGGTGCTGGCACCGTTCCGCCGCCTCGTGCCTAACCTGGGCGGCATGGATATCTCGCCGATCTTCGCCTTCCTGGCGATCCAGGTGATCCAGTCGTTCGTCATGCCCCCGCTGGCCGCCTACGCCGGCATGCCACAGGAACTGTGGCGCATGATCTGACCCTGGTTGCCCCCAGCGGCAAGCCTTTGCTTGCCGCTGGGGGTAGCGCTCTTTAGACTTACGCCTCCGTCAAGCGTGAGCAGGGTCGATGTCCACTGTCTTTCCCGAAGATTCCGTCGGTCTGGTAGTACCGCAAACCGCCCGGTTCGATGAACCGCTGGCCCTGGCCTGTGGCCGTTCCCTGGCCAGTTACGAGCTGGTCTACGAGACCTATGGCACCCTGAACGCCAGCGCGAGCAACGCCGTGCTGATCTGCCATGCCCTTTCCGGCCACCACCATGCCGCTGGCTACCATGCCGACACCGACCGCAAGCCGGGTTGGTGGGACAGCTGCATTGGCCCTGGCAAGCCCATCGACACCAACCGCTTCTTCGTGGTCAGCCTGAACAACCTCGGCGGCTGCAACGGCAGCACCGGCCCCAGCAGCATCAACCCGGCCACCGGCAAGCCCTATGGCGCCGATTTCCCGGTGCTGACTGTCGAAGACTGGGTGCACAGCCAGGCACGCCTGGCAGACCGCCTGGGCATTGCGCAATGGGCGGCCATCGTCGGCGGCAGCCTGGGTGGCATGCAGGCACTGCAATGGACCATGACCTACCCCGAGCGTGTGCGCCATTGTGTCGACATCGCCTCGGCGCCCAAGCTGTCAGCGCAGAACATTGCCTTCAACGAAGTGGCACGCCAGGCCATCCTTACCGACCCCGAATTCCACGGCGGTTCGTTCCAGGACCAGGGCGTGATCCCCAAGCGCGGCCTGATGCTGGCGCGCATGGTCGGCCACATCACCTACCTGTCGGACGACTCGATGGGTGAAAAATTCGGCCGTGAGCTCAAGAGCGACAAGCTCAACTACGACTTCCACAGTGTCGAGTTCCAGGTCGAAAGCTACCTGCGCTACCAAGGCGAGGAGTTTTCTGGCCGTTTCGACGCCAATACCTACCTGCTGATGACCAAGGCGCTGGACTATTTCGACCCGGCCGCCGCCCAGGGCGGTGACCTGGCTGCCACGCTGGCCAACGTCAAGGCGGACTACTGCATCATGTCGTTCACGACCGACTGGCGCTTCTCGCCGGCCCGTTCGCGCGAAATCGTCGACGCCCTGATGGCGGCCCGCAAGAACGTGTGTTACCTGGAGATCGACTCGCCTTACGGGCACGATGCCTTCCTGATCCCCACACCTCGCTACATGCAGGGTTTCTCGAACTACATGAACCGCATTGCCATCTGAGGACAGCATGAGAGCCGATCTGGAAATCATCCACGACTGGATCCCCGCCGGCAGCCGGGTACTCGACCTGGGCTGCGGCAGCGGCGAACTGCTGGCCTCGCTGCGTGACCGCAAGCAGGTCACCGGCTATGGCCTGGAGATCGACGCCGACAACATCGCCGCATGCGTGGCCAAGGGCGTCAACGTCATCGAGCAGGACCTGGACAAAGGCCTGGGCAACTTCGCCAGCAACAGTTTCGACGTAGTGATCATGACCCAGGCCCTGCAGGCCGTGGAGTACCCCGACCGCATCCTCGACGAGATGCTGCGCGTGGGCCGCCAGTGCATCATCACCTTCCCGAACTTCGGCCATTGGCGCTGCCGCTGGTACCTGGCCACCAAGGGACGCATGCCGGTATCGGACTTCATGCCGTATACCTGGTACAACACGCCGAACATCCACTTCTGCACCTTCGCCGACTTCGAAGAGCTGGTGCACGAGCGCAGGGCCAAGGTGCTCGACCGCCTGGCCGTCGATCACTTGCACCGCAACGGGTGGGGTGGCCGGCTTTGGCCTAATCTTCTAGGTGAGATCGGCATCTATCGCGTCAGCAGCCCGGGCCTGCAAGAGCACCAGCTCGCGGTCTGACGCCCACCGGAGGAATCGCCCCATGCGTCGCCTAGCCCTGTTCCTGATCAGCCTGTGCCTGGCCTTGCCGGTACTGGCTGCCGATGCCGCCCGGCCCGAGCGCAAGGAAGTGTTTGGCGACGTGACGGTGCACTACAGCGCGTTCACGTCGAGCATGCTCACGCCCGAGGTGGCCGCAGCCACCGGCCTGGTGCGCAGCAAGAACCAGGGCGTGCTCAACATTGCCGTACTCAAGGCCAACAAACCTGCCACAGCGGTGGTCAGCGGCACGGTCAAGGACCTGACCGGGCGTAGCAGCCCACTGTCGTTCAAACAGATTACCGAACAGGGCGCGGTGTACTACATCGCCCAGTTCAAGATCGAACAGCCAGAAACCGTTACCTTCGACCTGAATATCGAAACCGGCGGTATCAGCAATTCCCTTAGCTTCAACCAGGAAGTGTTCCCAGGCGAATGATGAATTTCCAGCAACTCGTATTGGCCAGCCACAACGCCGGCAAACTCAAGGAACTGCAGGCCATGCTCGGCCAGTCCGTGCAACTGCGCTCGATTGGCGAATTCAGCCAGGTAGAGCCAGAAGAAACCGGCCTGTCGTTCGTTGAAAATGCCATTCTCAAGGCGCGTAACGCCGCACGTATCTCCGGCCTGCCGGCCTTGGCTGACGATTCCGGCCTGGCGGTGGACTTCCTTGGTGGTGCGCCGGGTATCTACTCGGCGCGCTACGCCGACGGCAAGGGTGACGCGGCCAACAATGCCAAGCTGCTCGAAGCCTTGAAGGACGTGCCCGAAGCCGAGCGCGGTGCGCAGTTTGTCTGCGTACTGGCGCTGGTGCGCCACGCCGACGACCCGCTGCCGATCCTGTGCGAAGGCCTGTGGCACGGCAGCATCCTGTTCGAGGCCAGCGGCGAGCACGGCTTTGGCTATGACCCGCTGTTCTGGGTGCCGGAGCGCAACTGCTCCAGCGCCGACCTGGCCCCTGTGGACAAAAACCAGCTCAGCCACCGCGCCCGCGCCATGGCCCTGCTGCGCCAACGTCTGGGCCTGGCATGATCGCAACGCTGTCCACCCCCGGCGCGGCGGGTTTCACCAGCCTGCCGCCGCTGGCGCTGTACATCCACATTCCGTGGTGCGTACGCAAGTGCCCTTACTGCGACTTCAACTCCCACGCTGCCGGGCCTGAACTACCGGAAGACGCCTACGTCACAGCACTACTGGACGACCTCGATCAGGAGCTGGCTGCCGTACAGGGCCGCCCGATCAGTTCGATCTTCTTCGGTGGCGGTACGCCCAGCCTGTTCAGTGCCAACGCCCTGGGCCGGCTGCTGCGAGGCGTGGAACAACGCATCCCGTTCGCACCCGACATCGAAATCACCCTGGAAGCCAACCCGGGCACCTTCGAGCAGGACAAGTTCAAGGCCTACCGGCAAACCGGCATCAACCGCCTGTCCATCGGCGTGCAAAGTTTCCAGCCCGCCAAGCTGGAGGCGCTGGGGCGCATCCACAATGGCGATGAAGCGGTCCGTGCTGCCGGCATGGCGCGTGCGGCCGGCTTCGACAACTTCAACATGGACCTGATGCACGGCCTGCCCGACCAGTCGCTGGAGGATGCGCTGGGCGACCTGCGCCAGGCCATCGACCTGGGGCCGACGCACCTGTCGTGGTACCAGCTGACCGTGGAGCCAAACACGGTGTTCTGGAACCAGCCGCCTGAGCTGCCCGAGGACGACATCCTTTGGGATATTCAGGAAGCCGGCCAGGCACTGATGGCCGAGCATGGCTTCCGCCAGTACGAGGTATCGGCCTACGCCCAGGCGGGCCGCGCTGCCCGGCACAACCTGAACTACTGGCGCTTCGGCGACTTCATCGGCATCGGCGCTGGTGCCCACGGCAAGCTGACTTTCGCCGACGGGCGCATCCTGCGTACCTGGAAGACCCGCCTGCCCAAGGATTACCTGAACCTGGCCAAGCCATTCAAGGCCGGCGAGAAGCTGCTGCCGGTGGACGAGCTGCCATTCGAGTTCCTGATGAACGCCCTGCGCCTGACCGACGGAGTGGAAGCCGAGCTGTTCACCCAGGGCACCGGTTTGCCACTGGAGCAACTGCGCGAGGCACGCCGCGCCGCCGAACAAAAGGGCCTTTTGCAGGTCGAACCGGATCGACTGATGGCCACGCCGAGGGGCCAGTTGTTCCTCAATGACCTGCTGCAGTATTTCTTGACCTAAGGATGACCCATGGATCTGGTACTTGATCTGCTCGCGACGGTTTCCCGCTGGAGCCGCGGTAACCTGTCGGAGATTTCACTGGCCTTGGTAGGCTGCCTGCTGGTGCTGTTTGGTAGCGATGTCAAAGCCTGGGCCGAGCAGCGGCTAGGTGGCTTGGCAGGCGCCCTGCGCGTGCCGTTCATGGCGCTGATGGTGATGATCGGCAGCGGTGCGGCGCTGATCTACGCCACGCCGTGGGTGGTGAAGGGGTTGAGCCAGTTCAACAACTACGCGCTGGCGCCGGTGCTGGTGGTGGTGCTGGTGTTGATTGGTGTGGTGGCGGATCGCCGCGGGTAAGCATTGCTAAAAGCTGCCCCGGGATACCAGGGCAGCCCTACCACCTGACTAGCCTTTAACGGGCATCATCAAAGTGGTCGCGCATGAAGTCCCGAACAGTCTTGAACACAATCAAGATCCGGACAAGCTTCCAGGCGCGGCTCAGCGCATCAAGCAAACGCTTCATATGCCTTGGCCTCCGTGTTGGCGGGCCAATCTTCCAGCATCTAACCGGCACTTCGATGCCTTCGAAAACCGGGGGAGTGTTTTCGGTGAAGTGGCCAGGTTGATGGCCCTTCGATTTCAGTTACCGGCACGGTTCTCAGGCCGTGTCGAAGGGGCCAGAAAGCAGAATTCTTCTCCTACCCGGCCCATCACCGAACTCATCCCCACAGGAGCAGCTTGATGATACTTGGTGTGCACTGCCAAAGCTGTTAGACGCTTCGACACACTTAATGCTGGATGTTTCTCATTATTGACGAGCAATCTCAGCCTGCCTATGATCTTTTGACCGTGGGGGTGTTTTCGGTGATACCCAAGAGCGAAGGATACTCAGTCCTGTCGCTCACACAAAAAAACCGCTCTTCTCAGAGCGGTTTTTTTTCGCCTGCATTTCTGCAAGCTCCAGCGCATCGAATGGCTAGTTCAGCCGATCAATCCACCTTCTCGAACTTCAAATCCCAGACCCCATGCCCCAGTCGTTCGCCGCGGCGTTCGAACTTGGTGATCGGGCGCTCTTCCGGGCGTGGCACGTAAGTGCCGTCGGCTGCACGGTTGCGATAGCCCGGGGCAGCGCTCATCACTTCCAGCATGTACTCGGCATACGGCTCCCAGTCGGTGGCCATGTGGAACACACCACCAGGCTTGAGCTTGCGACGTACCAGCTCGGCAAACTCCAGCTGCACGATGCGGCGCTTGTGATGACGCGCCTTGTGCCATGGGTCGGGGAAGAACAGCATCAAGCGGTCGAGGCTGTTGTCCGCCACGCAGCGGTTCAGCACTTCAATGGCATCGCAGTCGTATACCCGCAGGTTCTTCAGGCCCTGGGTCAGCACGCCGTTGAGCAGCGCGCCCACACCCGGGCGGTGCACTTCCACGCCGATAAAGTCCTGCTCAGGCGCGGCAGCGGCCATTTCCAGCAGGGAATGGCCCATGCCAAAGCCGATCTCCAGGGTGCGCGGCGCTGAGCGGCCGAACACCTGGTCGTAGTCCACCGGGCTTTCAGCCAGCGGCAGGATGTACAGCGGGCCGCCCTGGTCCAGGCCGCGTTGCTGGCCTTCGGTCATGCGCCCGGCGCGCATCACGAAGCTCTTGATGCGGCGGTGTGGGCGGGCGTCGCCGTCGGGGGTGATCGGCGTATCGTGCGATTCAGTCATCAGGGGCTCTTACTTGATCAGACCATCCAGCGGCGAAGAGGCGCTGGCATAGAGTTTCTTCGGCATGCGGCCGGCCAGGTAGGCCAGGCGACCGGCGACGATGGCGTGCTTCATGGCTTCAGCCATCATCACCGGCTGCTGGGCGTGGGCAATGGCCGAGTTCATCAGCACGGCCTCGCAACCCATTTCCATGGCGATGGTGGCATCGGATGCGGTGCCCACGCCGGCATCGACCAGCACCGGGACTTTGGATTCTTCCAGGATGATCTGCAGGTTGTAGGGGTTGCAGATACCCAGGCCGGTACCAATCAGGCCAGCCAGTGGCATCACCGCGATGCAGCCGGCTTCGGCCAGTTGGCGAGCAATGATCGGGTCATCGCTGGTGTACACCATCACGTCGAAACCTTCCTTGACCAGCACTTCGGCGGCCTTGAGGGTTTCGATCACGTTGGGGAACAGGGTTTTCTGGTCGGCCAGCACTTCCAGCTTTACCAGCGTGCGAGATTCGTGCGATTTGCGGCCATCGAGCAGCTCGCGGGCCAGACGGCAAGTGCGTACCGCTTCCACCGCGTCAAAGCAGCCGGCAGTGTTTGGCAGGATGGTGTACTTGTCGGGCGACAGTACGTCGAGCAGGTTCGGCTCGCCCGCATTCTGGCCAAGGTTGGTGCGGCGCACGGCGACGGTGACGATTTCGGAGCCCGATGCCTCTGTGGCCAGGCGGGTTTCTTCCATGTCACGGTACTTGCCGGTGCCCACCAGCAGGCGCGACTGGAAAGTACGCCCGGCCAGGGTGAAGGGCTTGTCGCTACGAACGTTGCTCATCGTTGTTCCTCGGGAAAGGTTGCAGGGCTAGCTTGTGAACCGCAGGGCTGCTGTCAGCCGCCACCAATGGCGTGGACCACTTCGACCTGGTCGCCGTCGTTAAGCAGCGTGCTGTCGTGCTGGCTGCGCGGCACGATGTCCAGGTTCAGTTCCACTGCGACACGGCGCCCGGCAAGCTCCAGGCGCGTCAGCAGGGCTGCAACGCTTTCGCCAGCAGGCAGTTCGTAAGGTTCACCGTTCAGTTGAATGCGCATGCGCACGGCCACCATTGTTCTTTGGGGCCCGCATTCTAGCGCCGAACCGCCCTGCAACCCAAGGGCGGTGCGCGCCATTAGTCGCGATTGTGGACCACTCGGTCAGCCCAGCCGCCAGGCTGCCAGGCCCAGGCACAACCAGCCGGCCAGGAAGCACAGGCCGCCAATCGGGGTGATGATGCCCAGCTTGCCCAGGCCGCTGAGAGTCAGCAGGTACAGGCTGCCGGAGAACAGCACGATCCCCAGGGCAAACAGGCCGCCAGCCCAGCCCACCAGGCGCCCGGGCAGGTGTGCCGAGAGCACGGCAACGCCGAAGATCGCCAGGGCATGCACCAGCTGGTAGGTCACGCCGGTGTGGAAAATGGCCAGGTAGTCAGCCGTCAGACGGTTTTTCAGGCCGTGGGCGGCGAAGGCACCCAGGGCGACCCCGGTAAAGCCGAAAAAGGCGGCAAGCATCAGGAAGCTGCGAAGCATGGGACGACTCCTTGGATCGGGTCTGTATAATGGCCCCTTCCACCCGTACGGCCAAGCCATCGCCATGCTTCCAACTCTTCTGCGCCGCCTTTCCCGTGCCCTGCTCTGGTTCGCAGCCGGCAGCATCGTGCTGGTGCTGGTGTTCCGCTGGGTGCCACCGCCCGGTACGGCACTGATGGTCGAGCGCAAGGTGCAATCGTGGGTCAGCGGCGAGCCGATCGACCTGCAACGCGACTGGGAGCCGTGGGAGAACATCTCCGATGAACTGAAGGTTGCCGTCATTGCGGGCGAGGACCAGAAGTTCGCCAGCCATTGGGGGTTCGACATCCCGGCCATCCAGGCGGCGCTGGCTTATAACGAGCGCGGCGGCAGTGTTCGCGGTGCCAGCACCCTGACCCAGCAAGTGGCCAAGAACCTGTTTTTGTGGTCCGGGCGCAGCTGGTTCCGCAAAGGGCTGGAGGCGTGGTTCACGGCCTTGATCGAGCTGTTCTGGTCGAAGGAACGCATTCTTGAGGTTTATCTGAACAGTGCCGAATGGGGCAAGGGCGTGTTCGGCGCCCAAGCGGCGGCGCGCTATCACTTTGGCGTGGATGCCAGCAGGCTCAGCCGCCAGCAAGCGGCGCAACTGGCGGCGGTGCTGCCGAGCCCGATCAAGTGGAGTGCCAGTCGGCCAAGTGCCTATGTGGCGAGCCGGGCCGGGTGGATTCGCCGGCAGATGAGCCAGTTGGGTGGGCCTAGCTATCTGATGCAACTCGATACTTCACGCAAACTTTGAAGGCCTCTTCGCGGGCTCGCCCGCTCCCACAAGTTCAGCGCTGTCGTTGAGACGTGCACAGTACCTGTGGGAGCGGGCAAGCCCGCGAAGGGGCCGGCAAAGCCAACACAAATAAAAAAGCCGCCAACCCTACCCGGGCCAGCGGCTTTTCAATCAGCCAAGCTTGATCAGACCGCGATCAACGCCTTGACCTTGTTCATCGCATTCTTCTCCAGCTGGCGAATCCGCTCAGCCGAAACGCTGTACTTGTCTGCCAGTTCATGCAGCGTGGCCTTCTCTTCCGCCAACCAGCGCTGGTAGAGAATATCGCGGCTACGTTCATCCAGCCCTTGCAGCGCTTCGTGCAGGTTGCTGGTGGAGTTATCGCTCCAGTCGGCATCCTCCAGTTGCACCGCCGGGTCGTACCGGTGGTCTTCCAGGTAGTGCGCTGGCGACTGGAAGGCGCTGTCGTCATCCGCCTCGGCTGCCGGGTCGAACGCCATGTCCTGGCCACTCAAGCGGCTTTCCATCTCACGCACTTCGCGCGGCTCTACGCCAAGGCTTTCTGCCACGCGATGCACTTCGTCGTTGTTCAGCCAGGCCAGACGCTTCTTCTGGCTACGCAGGTTGAAGAACAGTTTGCGCTGGGCCTTGGTGGTCGCCACCTTGACGATACGCCAGTTGCGCAGGATGAATTCGTGGATTTCTGCCTTGATCCAGTGCACGGCGAACGACACCAGGCGCACGCCCATTTCCGGGTTGAAGCGCTTGACGGCTTTCATCAGGCCGACGTTGCCTTCCTGGATCAGGTCGGCCTGTGCCAGCCCGTAACCCGCATAGCTACGGGCGATGTGTACGACGAAACGCAGGTGGGCCATCACCATTTGACGAGCGGCCTCGACATCCTGCTCATAATAGAGACGCTCGCCCAGATCACGCTCCTGCTCGACCGTCAGCAGCGGGATGCTGTTGACCGTGTGCACATAGGCTTCCAGGTTTGCACCGGGCACCAGGGCATAGGCAGGTTGCAACGATGTGGTCATTCAAGAACCTCCGACTTACTAAACTCGCGCCTTGTGGGCGCTGCCAACATTGACCTGGAACGACGGTACAAGTTCCATAGTGAACAAAATGTCAATGCTGGCATGTAAAAACTATCGCGGTGCCAGCTCGTTCAGGTGACGAGCGACTGCGATCCATGCACCGATATACCCCAACAACACTGCTCCGATCAAGAGCGACAGACCATCGGACGCCGGCACCCCCCCCAGGGCGAAATCACTGCCATACAGCCCGGAAAGCCCTACAACCGCCTCGTTCAGCCAGTTCAGGCCAAACGCCAGGATGCCCCACGCCAACAGGCCCGCACCCAGGCCATACAGGGCCCCCATATACAGGAAAGGCCGGCGTACGTAGGCGTCGGTGCCGCCGACCAGCTTGATCACTTCGATCTCGATCCGGCGGTTTTCAATGTGTAGACGAATTGTGTTACCGATTACTAACAGCAGGGCAGAAATCAGCATCACGGCCAGGCCGAAGACGAAGCGGTCACCCAGCTTGAGGATGGCTGCCAGGCGCTCGACCCACACCAGGTCCAGTTGCGCCACTTCAACCCGTGGCAGCTCCGACAGACGCTGACGCAAAGCTTCCAGGGCCGGTTTGTCGACCTCGGTCGGGGTCACGACCACCACGCCAGGCAACGGGTTGTCGGGCAGTTCACGCAGGGCCTCGCCCAGGCCGGACTGCTGCTGAAATTCCTCCAGCGCCTGCTCACGGCTGACATATTGCGCGTCCGCCACACCGGGCATGCCCTTGATCTCATCCCGCAGCGCCTCACCATCACGGCTGCCGGCATCCAGCTTGAGGAACAGCGAAATTTGCGCGGCGCGCTGCCACGAGCCGCCAAGCTGCTCGATGTTCTTCAGCAGCAACGACAGGCCCATGGGCATGCTCAGCGCCACCGCCATCACCAGGCAGGTGAAAAAGCTGCCGATCGGCTGCTTGCCCAAGCGGCGCAGGCTGTCGGCCATGCTGGCACGGTGGCTTTCCAGCCAGGCATGCAGCAGCGTACGGAAATCCGGGCCATCATCGTCTTCGCCGCGCTTTTTCTTCGCCGGTTGCGGGTCAGCGGGCTTTGGTGCAACCCGCTCGGAAACCTTCGGCGTACGTGTAGTGCTCATTGCCCGGCCTCCCCATCGCCGATCAAGCGGCCGCGCTGCAAGGTCAGCATGCGGTGGCGCATGCGCGCAATCAGTGCCAGGTCGTGGCTGGCGATCAATACCGTGGTACCCAGGCGGTTGATGTCCTCGAACACGCCCATGATCTCTGCAGCCAGGCGCGGGTCGAGGTTACCGGTGGGTTCGTCGGCCAGCAGCAGGGCCGGCTGGTGGACGATGGCGCGGGCAATGCCTACCCGCTGCTGCTGCCCGGTGGACAGGTCGGCCGGGAACAGTTCGCCCTTGTCGGACAGCGATACACGCTCCAGGGCCGAATCCACGCGCTTGGCGATCTCGGCCTTGGACAGGCCGAGAATCTGCAGGGGCAAGGCGATGTTGTTGAACACCGTGCGGTCGAACAACAGCTGGTGGTTCTGAAACACCACGCCGATCTGCCGGCGCAGGAACGGGATCTGCGCATTGCTGATCTGGCCCAGGTCCTGCCCGGCCAGCATGAGCTTGCCGCTGGTCGGGCGCTCCATGGCCAGCAACAGGCGCAGCAAGGTGCTCTTGCCAGCGCCCGAGTGCCCGGTGACGAACAGGAACTCGCCCCGGCGCGCCCGGAAACTCAGCTCATGCAAACCCACATGACCATTGGGATAGCGCTTGGCAACCTGTTCGAATCGGATCATGGTCAGTCTCGCTCGGCGAACAGAGCCTTGACGAACGGCTCGGCTTCGAAGGTACGCAGGTCGTCGATGCCTTCACCCACACCGATGAAGCGGATCGGAATGTTGAACTGCTTGGCCAGGGCAAAGATCACCCCGCCCTTGGCAGTGCCGTCCAGCTTGGTCAGGGCCAGGCCAGTCAGTTCGACGCTCTGGTTGAAGTACTTGGCCTGGCTGATGGCGTTCTGGCCAGTACCGGCGTCGAGCACCAGCAGCACCTCGTGCGGCGCATCGGCGTCGAGCTTGCCGATAACCCGGCGGACCTTCTTCAGCTCTTCCATCAAGTTGTCTTTGGTGTGCAGGCGGCCGGCGGTGTCAGCGATCAGCACGTCGGCGCCACGGGCCTTGGCGGCTTGAACGGCGTCGAAGATCACCGACGCGGAGTCGGCACCGGTATGCTGGGCGATTACCGGAATCTGGTTACGCTCGCCCCACACTTGCAACTGCTCGACCGCTGCGGCACGGAAAGTATCGCCAGCGGCCAGCATCACTTTTTTGCCTTCCATCTGCAGCTTCTTGGCCAGCTTGCCGATGGTGGTGGTCTTGCCGGCGCCGTTCACGCCAACCACGAGGATGACGTAAGGCTTGTTTTGCGCCTGTACTTTAAGCGGCTGCTCGACCGGGCGCAGCAGTGCGGCCAGCTCTTCCTGCAGCGACTTGTACAGGGCATCGGCGTCGGCCAACTGCTTGCGCGCGACCTTCTGGGTCAGGTTCTGGACGATGGCCGAGGTGGCTTCCACGCCGACGTCCGCAGTCAGCAAACGGGTCTCGATCTCGTCGAGCAGGTCGTCGTCGATGACTTTCTTGCCCAGGAACAGGCTGGCCATGCCCTCGCCGATGCTGGCGCTGGTCTTCGACAGGCCCTGCTTCAGGCGGGCGAAGAAGCCGGGTTTGGCTTGTTCGACAACGGCTGGGGCAGCGACAGGGGCCGGCTCTGGCTCGACAGGCGCTGCTACCGGGCGATCGGGGATTGCTGGCGGGGCCTTTGGCTCCAGGTCGGGAACCAGAGCAACGGGCTCTTCGGCAACGGGCAGGACCAGGTTGCTGACAGGGGGCTCGACGGCATGAATGACTGGGGCTGCTACAGGTGCAGGGGTTTCGACCTGCGGGGCGGCAGGCTCTGCATTCGCGGGCACGCCCGCTCCCACAGGGGCCGGGGTTGGCTCAGGGGCCTGGGTAACCACAGGGGCAGGTGCCGGCTCGAATACCGGAGTCGCCACTGGCGCCGTTGCAGGCTCAGAGGCCAAGGCTGGCTCGGCAGCCCGAGGGGCCTCAGCTACAGCTGCGGGGGCTGCTGCAACCACCGGCTCGACCGGAGCGGCTTCAGGGCGCTCGACGGCGGGCTGCGGCGCTACGGGTTCTGCAGCCTGGGGTTCGGGGGCTTGTGGCTGTTCGGCGACAGGTTGCTGCGGCTTCTTTCGAAACCAGCTGAACAGGCCTTTCTTTTCGCCAGCCTCGGCCGGCGCTTTTTTGTCGTCGTTGGAACCAAACATGGAGGACGGCTATCTCAGGGTAGCGATGAGCCAGCAATGGCACATCGGGAATTCTCTCTACGCAGAACAGACTATCTTGAAGCCTGCTGGTTCATGCGCAACGTTTTGTCTTAGTGTCCTGTGGGCCAGAACGGCGACAGGCATGGTCGCCAGGCAACCGGATCAGTATCCTAGCACCTCCTGGCCCGTCGACGCTAAACCCAGCGGGCCGCCGAACAGGTTAAACACCGTATGAATGCTCTAGCCCGCCGCGCCGCTGGCCTGTTGTTCGGCACGCTCTGCCTGCCGCTCGCGGCCCTCGCCGCCGATGTGCAACCCACCCACGAATTCATTCTCGACAATGGCCTGAAAGTGGTCGTGCGCGAAGACCACCGCGCCCCGGTGGTGGTCTCGCAGATCTGGTACAAGGTGGGTTCCAGCTACGAAACCCCGGGCCAGACCGGCTTGTCCCACGCGCTGGAGCACATGATGTTCAAGGGCAGCGCCAAGGTCGGCCCCGGCGAAGCTTCGCGCATCCTGCGTGACCTGGGCGCCGACGAAAACGCCTTCACCAGCGACGACTACACCGCTTACTACCAGGTGCTGGCCCGCGACCGCCTGCCGGTAGCCCTGGAGCTGGAGGCTGACCGCCTGGCCAGCCTGCGCCTGCCCGCCGACGAGTTCAGCCGCGAAATCGAGGTGATCAAGGAAGAGCGCCGCCTGCGTACGGACGACCAGCCCAATCAAAAAGCGTTTGAGCTGTTCCGCGCCATGGCCTACCCGGCCAGCGGCTACCACACCCCGACCATCGGCTGGATGGCCGACCTTGAACGTATGAAGGTCGAGGAGCTGCGCCACTGGTACGAGTCCTGGTACGCGCCCAACAACGCGACGCTGGTGGTGGTCGGCGATGTGACCGCCGACGAGGTCAAGGGCCTGGCGCAGAAGTATTTCGGCAGCATTCCGAAGCGCGCCGTGCCACCGGCCAAACTGCCCCTGGAACTGGCCGAACCTGGCCAGCGCCAGTTGACCCTGCATGTACGCACCCAACTGCCCAGCCTGATCTACGGCTTCAACGTGCCCGGCCTGCCCACCGCCAAGGACCCACGCACCGTGCACGCCCTGCGCCTGATCTCGGCCCTGCTCGACGGCGGCTACAGCGCCCGCATGCCGGCACGCCTGGAGCGTGGTCAGGAGCTGGTGGCCGGCGCTTCTTCCAGCTACAACGCCTTCACCCGCGGCGACAGCCTGTTCCTGATTTCGGCTACGCCGAACGTGCAGAAGCAGAAAACCCTCGCCGATGTCGAAAAAGGCATCTGGCAGTTGCTTGAAGAACTCAAGACCACCCCGCCCAGCGCCGAAGAGCTCGAACGCGTACGCGCTCAGGTCATCGCAGGCCTGGTCTACGACCGCGACTCCATCAGCAGCCAGGCCACCACCATCGGCCAGCTGGAAACCGTCGGCCTGTCCTGGAAGCTGATCGACAGCGAGCTGGACGAGCTCAAGCGTGTCACCCCGCAGGACATCCAGAACGCCGCGCGCACCTATTTCACCCGCGAACGCCTGAGCGTTGCCCATGTACTGCCCGAGGAGTCCGCTCATGAGTGATCGCCGCGCACCACGCCCAACACTGCTGGCCACGGGCATCCGCGCCCTGGCGCTGGCGACCGTGCTGGCCGCCCCGGCCATGGCCGACAACGCCGCCAAGGCCGACAGCAGCGCCGCTCGCCCAGCCAACACCTTGCAATCCTTGGCCGAACTGGATGGCAAGGCACCCAGCCGGCGCCAGTTGAACATTCAGCACTGGAACACCGCCGAAGGCGCCCGTGTGCTGTTCGTAGAAGCCCGCGAACTGCCCATGTTCGACCTGCGCGTCACCTTCGCCGCCGGCAGCAGCCAGGACGGCGTTACGCCAGGTGTGGCCGCACTGACCAACGCCATGCTCAACGAGGGCGTGGCCGGTAAAGACGTGACCGCCATCGCCGAAGGTTTCGAGGGCCTGGGGGCGGACTTTGGCAACGGTTCCTACCGCGACATGGCGGTGGCCTCGCTGCGCAGCCTCAGCGCCAAGGACAAGCGCGAACCGGCCCTCAAGCTGTTTACCGAGGTGGCGGGCAAGCCGACCTTCCCCGAAGACGCCCTCAAGCGCATCAAGAACCAGATGTTGGCCGGCTTCGAATACGAAAAGCAGAACCCCGGCAAGATCGCGGGCAAGGCGCTGTTCGGCAAGCTTTACGGCGACCACCCTTACGCCCACCCCAGCGACGGTACCGCCGAAAGCATCGAGGGCATCACCCTGGCACAGCTGCGCGCCTTCCATGCCAAAGCCTATACCGGCGGCAACGCGGTCATTGCGCTGGTCGGCGACCTGAGCCGCGCGGAAGCCGAAGCCATTGCGGCCCAGGTATCTGCCGGCCTGCCGAAGGGCCCGGCACTGGCCGCACCAGCCCAGCCCACTGACGCCAAGGCTGGCCTGACTCACATCGACTTCCCGTCCAAGCAAACCCACCTGATGCTGGCCGAACTGGGTATCGACCGCCAGGACCCGGACTGGCCAGCCCTGTCGCTGGGCAACCAGATCCTCGGCGGCGGTGCGTTCGGCACCCGCCTGATGAGCGAGGTACGTGAAAAGCGCGGCCTGACCTACGGCGTGTACTCGGTGTTCAGCCCGATGCAGGTGCGCGGCCCCTTCATGATCAACCTGCAAACCCGCGCCGAGCTGAGCGAAGGCACGCTGAAGCTGGTGCAGGACATTCTTTCCGACTACCTCAAACAGGGCCCTACCCAGCAAGAGCTGGACGATGCCAAGCGTGAACTGGCCGGCAGCTTCCCGCTGTCCAATGCCAGCAACGCCAGCATCGTCGGGCAACTGGGTGCAATCGGCTTCTACAACCTGCCGCTGACCTGGCTGGAGGACTTCATGCAGCAGTCCCAGGCCCTCACCGTCGAACAGGTCAAGGCGGCCATGAACAAACACCTGTCAGCCGATAAACTGGTGATCGTCACCGTTGGCCCGAAAGTGCCACAAAAACCGCTGCCAGCCCCCACTGACAAGCCCTCCGAGCAGCCGCTCGGGGTACCGGAGCACTAATGCCAAGATCCACCCCTCCCGCCCGCCCGCAATCGGGCCAAAGCAAGGGCCAGGGCCACCTGCGCATCATCGCCGGCGAGTGGCGCAGCCGCCGCCTGGCGGTGCCGGAAGGCGAAGGCCTGCGGCCAACGCCCGACCGCGTGCGGGAAACCGTGTTCAACTGGCTGGCACCTTACATCGAGGGCGCCCGCGTGCTGGACGCCTTCACCGGTAGCGGCGCCCTGGTGCTCGAAGCCCTGTCGCGCGGGGCCGAAGACGCCGTGGCGCTGGACAGCAACCCGGCAGCCATCGCCAACCTGAAGAACAACCTCGAAATCCTGCGCTGCCCGCGTGGGCAGATCCTGCAAACCGATGCCCTGCGCTACCTGCAAGGCCCGGCCAAGCAGCAGTTCGATGTGGTGTTCCTCGACCCGCCGTTCCACCAGGACCTGCTGGCCAACACCTGCAACCTGCTGGAGCAGAACCAGTGGCTGCGCGAACAGGCGTGGGTCTACACCGAAAGCGAAGCCGCGCCTTCAACCTTGCAACTGCCGGGCAACTGGCGCCTGCACCGCGAGAAGAAAACCGGTCAGGTGCACTACGCGCTCTGGCAAAGGGCCACAACCGACCAATAGCGCAGGTACTGTGGCGCTTTTTCATGGCACTCTAGGCAGGCACATCACGAGTCGCCCAGTATGCCCAGCCAAAGCGCCACATTTCGCCCGGCCACCGGCCTTTCCAACCCCCACCTGCAAACCCTGTGGGGGCCCCTGTGGCGCAAGCTGCCTGAACTGCAGCGCAACCGCGAGCGGCTGTGGCTGGCCGACGGCGACTTCATCGACCTCGACTGGCATGGCCCCCATGAACCCCATGCGCCACTGGTGCTTGTGCTGCATGGGCTGACCGGCTCGTCGCATTCACCCTATGTGAAAGGCTTGCAGCAAGCGCTGCAAGGGCGCGGTTGGGCCAGCGTGGCAGCGAACTGGCGCGGTTGCTCGGGCGAACCCAACCTGTTACCACGCAGCTACCACTCCGGCGCCAGTGAAGACCTGGCGGAAATTGTCAGCCACCTGCGCGCCCAACGCCCCTTGGCGCCACTGTATGCAGTGGGCTACTCGCTGGGTGGCAATGTACTGTTGAAATATCTGGGCGAAAGCGGGGTTGCCAGCCAACTGGAAGCAGCGGTTGCCGTGTCGGTGCCCTTTCGTCTGGACCACTGTGCCGACCGTATCGGCCAAGGGTTCTCCAAGGTGTATCAGGCGCACTTCATGCGCGAAATGCTGGCGTATGTGCAGCTCAAACAGCGGCACTTCCACGAGCATGGTCAGCATGATCGGCTGGCGGCGCTGGAGCGCCTGGGGCAACTGACCAACTTGCGCACCTTCTGGGACTTCGACGGCAAAGTCACCGCACCGCTTAACGGCTTTCGCGATGCGCACGACTACTATCGCCGCTCATCGAGCCACTTCTTCCTCGGCCAGAACCGCACGCCAACGCTGATCATCCATTCCAGCGATGACCCGTTCGTGTCCGGCCATAGCCTGCCAACGGCCCGTGAGCTGGCGCCACACACCTGCTTCGAACTGCACAGCCGCGGTGGTCATGTGGGCTTTGTCGATGGCAGCCTGCGAAATCCGGGGTACTACCTGGAGCGGCGGATTCCGCAGTGGCTGGTGAACGGCCAATAGGGCGCTTACCGATTACTCGCCAGTGGCTACGCCATGCTCCGGATCATTGATCCACTCGCTCCAGGACCCGGCATACAGCTTGCCCAACGGGTACCCCGCCAGCGCCAGCGCAAACAGGTTGTGGCAAGCCGTCACCCCAGACCCACAATAAGACACGAGCTGCTCCGGCGCGCGCCCGGCCAGCTTTTCGGCAAAGCGCTGCTTGAGCTGGTCCGCCGGCAAAAAGCGCCCATCAGCCCCCAGGTTGTCGGTAAACGCTGCGCACTGGGCCCCGGGAATATGCCCCGCCACCGGATCGATCGGCTCCACTTCACCGCGAAAACGTGGCAACGCGCGTGCATCGAGCAAGGTCAGGTCCGCAGCCCCCAGACGCTTGCCCAAGTGGTCGGCATCAATCAACAATTTGGCATCCGGTTCACCCTTGAAGGTGCCTTCGCGCTTCGGCGGTGGGTCCAGGCTCAGCGGCAGGTGCGCGGCATGCCAGGCCTTCAGGCCACCGTCGAGAATCGCCACACCGCTGCGCTTGCCCAGCCAGACCAACAGCCACCAGGCACGGGCGGCAAAGGCACCGGGGCCGTCGTCGTACAGCACCACCTCACTGTCGTTGTCCAGGCCCCACTCACGCAGGCGCGCGACCAGCCGCTGCGCATCGGGCAATGGGTGGCGCCCGGTGCGCCCCTTGCTCACCGGCCCGCTGAGGTCGCGGTCAAGGTCGGCAAAATGCGCCCCGGCGATATGCCCTTGGGCATAGCTGCGCTGGCCATAGTCCACATCCTCAAGGGCAAAGCGGCAGTCGAGAATCACCAGCTTGGGCGCGTCCAGGCGCTCGGCCAACTGCTGCGGGGTGATCAATTGCGCAAGGGGCATGACAATCTCCTGATCGATGGCACTTGGGCCCTGGGCTAGAGCTCCAGGGCCTGGTTGAACGGTACATGGAATTCCTGGCACAGGGCGTCCACGGCAGCGCGGGCGTTGTCGGTCACGTAGCCGAGCTCCAGCACCAGCACCTGATAGACGCCGCGTTTGAAAGCTTCTTCACCCAAATGCGCGGAATGTTCACGCGTGGTGCTGAGAAAACGCACCCACGATGTCAGCACGATCCAGGCATTGATGGTCAGCGACTCGATCTGTGCCGGCGCCATGGCCAGAATGCCCGCCTCGACAAAGCCTCGGTAGATCGCCTGGCCCTGGCGCAGGCAACGCTCGGAAAAACGCCGGTAACGGGCGGCCAGTTCGGCATCGCTGTCCAGCAGGTGCTCCAGGTCGCGGTGCAGGAAGCGGTAGTTCCACATGGCGGCCAGCAAGGCCTTGAGGTAGAAGCGCTTGTCCTCCACGGTGGCCGCGCGGCCTTGTGGCGGGCGCAGGAAGCTGTCCACCAACTCTTCATACTGGCTGAACAACAGGGCGATGATCGCCTGCTTGTTGGGGAAGTGGTAATACAGGTTGCCGGGCGAGATTTCCATGTGCGCGGCAATGTGGTTGGTACTGACGCTGCGTTCGCCCTGCTGGTTGAACAGCTCCAGGCTGTTCTGCACGATGCGCTCTCGGGTCTTCATGCGCGGGGCCATGCTCAGCTCCCAGTCTGCGGGCCTACTTCAAAGGGCCATCTTACGGCGTATTGCAGGTGGAATGCACCGTTCGAACGTGTGGAAAAATTCGCACCATCGTGCAAATTAGAGTATAGGCTCTAGAGATTCCCTGCCCGGACTCGACACCGCCATGAACTCGCCCAGTGCCTTGCCCCCTGTGCAATCCGACCTCGACCTTGCAGCGTTTTTCGCAGCCCAGCGCCAGGCCTTTGCAGGTAACCCCCTGCCACCGGCCGCCCAGCGCCGGCAATGGCTGAAAAGCCTGCGTGAAGCCCTGTTGGCCAGCCAGGATGAGCTGATCGAGGCCATCAGCGAGGACTTTACCGGACGCAGCGCCGACGAGACCTTGCTGGCCGAGTTGCTGCCCTCGATACAGGGCCTGCGCCACGCCGAAAAACACCTGCAGCGCTGGATGCGCGCCAGCCGGCGACGCGTTGGCCTGGCCTTCCAGCCAGCCAGCGCGCAGGTGCGATACCAACCGCTGGGGGTGGTCGGCATCATCGTGCCGTGGAACTACCCGCTATTCCTCGCCATCGGCCCGCTGACGTGCGCGCTGGCTGCCGGTAACCGGGTCATGCTCAAACTCAGCGAAGCCACACCCGCCAGTGGCCAGGCTTTGAAGCAAATACTGGAACGGGTATTCCCCTGCGACCTGGTCAGCGTGGTACTCGGCGAGGTCGAGGTGGGCCAGGCCTTCGCCCGCCTGCCCTTCGACCACCTGCTGTTCACCGGCGCCACCAGCGTGGGCCGCCAGGTGATGCTGGCTGCGGCGCAGAACCTGACGCCGGTCACCCTGGAACTGGGCGGCAAGTCGCCCGCCATCGTGTCGGACGACGTGCCCCTGGACACCGCCGCCGAGCGCATCGCCTTCGGCAAAACCCTCAACGCCGGCCAGACCTGCGTCGCCCCCGACTATGTGCTGGTGCCACGTGATCGGCTGGCGGCCTTCAGCGACGCCTACCAGCGCGCCGTTCAGCGCCTGTACCCGCGCGTCGCCGACAACCCTGACTACACCGCCATCATCAACCCGCGCCAGCTGCAGCGCTTGCAGCACCTGCTGGAGGATGCCCGCGCAAAAGGTGCGCAAGTGCTCGACCTGTACCCTGGCGAGCCCCGCCAAGGCCGACGCCTGCCACCACACCTGCTGCTGGAGGTGAGTGACGACATGCAGGTGATGCAGGACGAAATCTTCGGCCCGCTGCTGCCGCTGGTGCCCTACGACAGCCTCGACCAGGCGCTGGCCTACATCAACCAACGCCCGCGCCCGCTGGCGCTTTACTACTTCGGGTATGACCGGGCCGGGCAGGAACGCGTGCTGCGCCACACCCACTCCGGCGGCGTGTGCCTGAACGACACCCTGCTGCATGTGGCCCAGGACGACCTGCCCTTCGGCGGCATCGGCCCCTCGGGCATGGGCCACTACCATGGCCACGACGGTTTCCTGACCTTCAGCAAGGCCAAGGCCGTGCTGGCCAAGCAACGTTTCAACGCCGCGCGGCTGATCTACCCGCCTTATGGCAAAGCCTTGCAGCGCCTGGTCTACAAGCTGTTCATCCGCTGAGGGGCAGCCTATGCACCGTCGTGACCTGCTGCGTTTCAGCCTTGGTGCCAGCATCTTTCTGAGTGCAGCCGGCCTGGTCGGCTGCGCCGCGCAAACCAGCGCACAGGGTTACCAACTACTGCGCGACGACGACCTGCCACTGCTGCGTGCGCTGATCCCGGTGGTGCTGGCCGGCACGCTGGCCACCGATAAATCGGTGCTGCACAGCCTCGACCACAAGCTGGCGGCCTTGTCGCCGGAAATGCTCAAGCTCACCCGGCAACTGTTCGACGTGCTCAGCCTGCCGCTTACCCGTGGCCCGTTGACCGGCGTCTGGGGCGCCTGGGAACAGGCCAGCCCCACCCAAGTCACAGCCTTCCTGCAACGTTGGCAGGACAACTCACTGAACCTGCTGCGCATGGGCCACGCTTCATTGCTGCAGCTGCTGCAAATGGCCTGGTACGAACGCCCCGAGTCCTGGGCCGCCTGCGGTTACCCGGGCCCACCGAAAATCTGAAAACAACAAGAGCATCGCCAATGCCTGTAGCCGACCCGTTTCGCCAAGGCCTCGAACGCGGCTGGATCACCCATGACGCGTCACGCCTGGAGCACGACCTTTTGCTGGAGGCCGATATTGCCGTGATTGGCAGCGGTGCCGGCGGTGCCACCAGCGCACAAATGCTCAGCGCCGCCGGTTTCAAGGTGCTGCTGATCGAAGAAGGCCCGCTCAAGACCAGCAGCGACTTCCACCTGCTGGAGAGCGAAGCCTACGCCAGCCTGTACCAGGAGGGCCTGGGGCGCATGAGCAAGGATGGCGCCATCACCATCCTGCAAGGCCGCGCCGTTGGCGGCACCACGCTGGTGAACTGGACGTCGAGCTTTCGTACCCCGCCGCAGACGCTGGCCCACTGGGCCTCGGCACACGGCGTGAGCGGCCTGGGCGAAGATGACCTACGCCCCTGGTTCGAACGCACGGAGCAGGAACTGGGCATTACGCCATGGGCCATGCCACCCAATGCCAACAACGACGTACTGCGCCAAGGCTGCGAACAGTTGGGTTATCGCTGGGCGATTATCCCGCGCAACGTACGCGGCTGCTGGAACCTGGGCTACTGCGGCATGGGCTGCCCGGTGAATGCCAAGCAATCGATGTTGGTAACCCGTATTCCCGCCACCCTCGACCATGGCGGCGAACTGCTGTACCTGGCCCGGGCCGAGCGCTTCACCCACAACGGCGAGCGCATCCAGAGCCTCACATGCCAGGCCCTGGATGCCCGAGGCATACACCCCACCGGCAGGCAGGTCAGCGTCCGCGCGCGCCATTACCTGCTCGCTGGCGGCGGCATCAACAGCCCGGCCCTGCTGCTGCGTTCCGACGCACCGGACCCCCATGGTCGCCTGGGCAAGCGCACCTTCCTGCACCTGGTGAACTTCAGCGCTGCGCGCTTCAAGGACCGGATCGACCCCTACTATGGCGCCCCGCAGTCCATCTACAGCGACCACTTCCAGTGGCAAGGCGGCACGGATGGCCCGGTCGGCTACAAACTGGAAGTGCCGCCGTTGCACCCGGCCCTGGCCAGCACCCTGCTGGGTGGGCACGGACAGGAAAACGCCCAGCGTATGGCCGAGTTGCCGCACACCCATGTGATGTTGGCGCTGCTGCGCGATGGCTTCCACCCCGAGAGCCAGGGCGGTGCCGTGGAGCTGCGTGGCGATGTCTCACCGGTGCTCGATTACCCGGTCACCGACTACCTGCGCGACGGCTTGCGCCGCGCCTATCGCAGCATGGCGCAGATCCAGTTTGCCGCCGGCGCTACCCAGGTCACCCCCGTGCACAGCGATGCCAGCGCCACGTCCAGCCTGGAACAGGCCTTGGCCATGATCGACACGTTGCGCCTGGAACCCTTCCGCACACGCCTGGGCAGTGCCCATGTGATGGGGGGCTGTGCGCTGGGCGAAGACCCGCGCCAAGCGGTGTGTGACAGCCTGGGCCGTCACCACCAGCTGGAAAACCTGTCCGTCCACGACGGTTCGCTGTTCCCCACCAGCATCGGCGCCAACCCGCAACTCTCGGTGTATGCCATCAGCGCCAGGCTCACCGAAGCACTGGTCGCCCGCCTGGCACGCAACGCATGACAACGAATACGCCCCCTGTCTATAGTGCCATCAGCCGGCCGCATGACTTGGCCGGGGCGCCGTCGCTGCGCTACCATCCGACTCCCCAACGCACTCCAGCCAGGATGACGCGATGAACCGAGTGTTGTACCCGGGTACTTTCGACCCCATTACCAAAGGCCATGGCGACCTGGTCGAGCGCGCTTCGCGGCTGTTCGACCATGTGATCATCGCAGTGGCGGCCAGCCCGAAGAAAAACCCCCTGTTCCCGCTGGAACAACGGGTGGAGCTCGCCCGTGAGGTCACCAAGCACCTGCCCAATGTCGAAGTCATCGGCTTCTCTTCCCTGTTGGCGCATTTCGCCAAGGAACAGGGCGCCAACGTCTTCCTGCGTGGCCTGCGTGCCGTGTCCGACTTCGAGTACGAGTTCCAGCTGGCCAACATGAACCGGCAACTGGCCCCCGATGTCGAGAGCCTGTTCCTCACGCCTTCGGAACGTTATTCGTTCATTTCCTCGACGTTGGTCCGGGAAATTGCCGCACTGGGTGGGGATATCAGCAAATTCGTCCATCCGGTGGTGGCCGAGGCGCTGACCGAACGCTTCAAGAAGTAAGCCTGATCGCCTGATTGTCGCGCCCGCGTGCACTGCGGGCGCGAATGCGGCACAATTGTGCCCATTGCGTTGAACATGCCCGGGCGGTGAGCCCCGGCCGGAGTCCCCATGTCCCTGATCATCACCGACGATTGCATCAACTGCGACGTCTGCGAACCCGAGTGCCCGAACGAGGCCATCTCCCAAGGCGAAGAGATCTACGTGATCGACCCTAACCTGTGCACCCAGTGCGTGGGCCACTACGACGAGCCGCAGTGCCAGCAGGTCTGCCCGGTCGACTGCATCCCGCTGGATGAAGCCCACCCGGAAACCGAAGAACAGCTGATGGCCAAGTACCGCCGCATTACCGGCAAGGACTGACCATCACCAGGCAAAGGCCTCGCCCTTGCCTCAGCGCTGGCAACGCGGGCAGTACACGCTCGCCCGCTGCCCCAGCTTCACCTCGCGCAACTCCGTGCCACACACCTTGCACGGCTGCCCGCCGCGACCATAGACGAACAATTCCTGCTGGAAGTACCCCGGCTGCCCATCGCCCCCGATAAAGTCGCGCAGGGTGGTGCCCCCTTGCTCGATTGCCGCCGCCAGCACCCGCTTGATCTCGATCGCCAGCTTCAGGTAGCGCGCCCGGGAAATCCCGCCCGCCTCGCGGCGTGGATCAATCCCTGCGGCAAACAGTGCCTCGGTGGCGTAGATGTTGCCCACCCCCACCACCACTGCGTTGTCCATGATGAAGGGCTTGACCGCCATCGACCGCCCGCGCGACAACTGGAACAGGCGTTCGCCATCGAACAGGTCGGTCAACGGCTCTGGCCCAAGGCGTAGCAGCAGTTCGTGGTTCAGCGGGTCCAGGCTCCACAGCATGGCCCCAAAGCGGCGCGGGTCGGTGTAGCGCAGCATCAGCCCCGACTCCAGCTCGATATCGACATGTTCATGCTTGGCCGCCGGCAAGCCCAGCTCGACCAGCCGCAGGTTGCCCGACATGCCAAGGTGGCTTATCAACGTGCCGACTTCGGCGTTGATCAACAGGTACTTGGCACGGCGCTCAACGCTGACAATGCGCTGCCCCGACAGGCGTACATCCAGGTCTTCCGGAACGGGCCAGCGCAGGCGCCGGTCGCGCACCACCACACGGCTGACGCGTTGGCCTTCCAGGTGCGGCGCAATACCGCGCCGGGTGGTTTCTACTTCTGGCAATTCCGGCATGTGTCAGTGCCCGCCCAGCTCGCGAATGTTCTGCTTGAGGTTTTCGAAATCGTATTCCGACAACCCAATGTAATCGAGCACCAGCGGGCCCACCACATTCCATTCATGGTCCACCGCCTGGTTGCCCAGCACCCGGTAGGACGCGCAAATGTGCTCGGCCATCTTCAACACCGCCAGCAGGTTTTTCAGCTGGCTCTGGGTATTGCGCGAACTCTCGTCGCGAAACACCGCCAAGGCGTTATGGTGGTTGGCGATGGCCGCGCTAAGGTGCTCGGGCAGGCGCCAGGACTTGGCGGTGAAATAGCCGACCACCGAATGGTTGGTGTTGAACGTATGGTTTTCAGTATCGACCACGCGCGTTTCTTCGCCGGCCTTGGCGTAGGCCTCCTCCAGCACCTCCATGTAATTGGGGAAGCGCTTGAGCATCAAAGGCACGCCGCAGTCATGAAACAAGCCCAGAGTGTACGCCTCGTCCGCAGCCTGGATACCGGTGCGCTTGGCCAGGGTCAGGCAGGTGTTCGCCACGTCCTGGGCGGTATCCCAGAAGCGGTTGAGGGTAACGATGGTCTCGTCGCTCATCTCGCCCTTGATCGACTGGGCGTTGATCAGGTTGATGATCGAACGGCTGCCCAGCAGGTTCACCGCGCGCTGGATCGAGCCGATCTTGTTGGACAGGCCGAAGTGCGGCGAGTTAACCAGTTTGAGCAAGGCGCCGGAGAGGCCCGGGTCCTGGGAAATCAGCTTGGCGATGGTTTCCAGGTCCGGGTCAGGCATGTACTGCTCGAACTGCAGGTCAACCATGATCTGCGGTTGCGGCGGGATGGTGATGCCTTGCAAGGCTTGCTGGATCTGTTCGGCGCTGAGTTCTTGGGACATACGTGCACACTCGTTTAGGACGGGGGATTCTAACCCAGTTGAGTGCGCAAGCGCTTTGTCGCGCCTCGAACAGAAGTGCGGGCCAACAGGTTATACTCCCGCTCTTTTTTCCCGGAGCGACGTCATGTCCCTGCCCAGCCTTCGCCTCAAAGCCAATGCCGACCGCCGTCTGCGCGCCGGCCACCTGTGGGTCTACAGCAACGAAGTCGACGTCAGCGCGACCCCGCTGCAAGGCTTCCAGGCCGGTCAGCAGGCTGTTCTCGAGGCAGCCAACGGCAAGCCTCTGGGCATCGTTGCACTCAGCCCGAACAACCTGATCTGCGCCCGCTTGCTGTCGCGCGACATCAAGCTGCCGCTGGACAAGTCGCTGCTGGTTCACCGCCTGAACGTCGCCCTGTCGCTGCGCGAGCGCCTGTTCGACCAGCCGTGCTACCGCCTGGTCTATGGCGACTCCGACCTGCTGCCGGGCCTGGTGGTCGACCGCTTCTTCGACATCCTCGTGGTGCAGCTGGCCTCGGCCACCATGGAAGCGCACAAGGACGACGTAATCGCCGCCCTGGTTCAAGTGCTCAAGCCAAGCGGCATCCTGTTCAAGAACGACTCCGCCGCGCGTGATGCCGAAGGCTTGCAGCGCTATGTCGAAACCGTCTACGGCGAAGTACCGGACTGGGTGCCGCTGGAAGAGAACGGCGTCAAGTTCGAAGCCCCGGTGCGTGAAGGCCAGAAGACCGGCTGGTTCTACGACCACCGCATGAACCGTGCACGCCTGGCCCCCTATGTAAAAGGCAAGCGTGTACTCGACCTGTTCAGCTACATCGGTGGCTGGGGCGTGCAAGCGGGTGCATTCGGCGCCAGCGAAGTGTTCTGTGTCGATGCTTCGGGCTTCGCCCTGGATGGCGTGGAGCGCAACGCGGCACTCAACGGCATCAGCGAGAAACTGACCTGCATCGAAGGCGACGTGTTCGAGGCCCTGCGCGAACTGAAGGCCGCCGAAGAGCGCTTCGACGTGATCATTGCCGACCCACCCGCCTTCATCAAGCGCAAGAAAGACCTGAAGAACGGTGAAGCGGCCTACCGCCGCCTGAACGAGCAGGCCATGCGCATGCTGAGCAAGGACGGCATTCTGGTCAGTGCCTCGTGCTCGATGCACCTGCCCGAGGACGACCTGCACAACATCCTGCTGACCAGCGCCCGCCACCTGGACCGCAACATGCAGCTGCTCGAGCGCGGCGGCCAAGGCCCGGACCACCCGGTGCACCCGGCCATTGCCGAGACCCGCTACATCAAGAGCATCACCTGCCGCTTGCTGCCAAACAGCTGATCTCTGCTAAAAAGGGCCGCCCAGCGGCCCTTTCCTGCCGCAAACTCCCCGCCAACCATCCACATCTGCATTCCCTCGCCGCGCCAGCGGTGTAGAATCGGCCTATTCATCGCCAGTCATCCCCGGCGGGTTTATGAGCTCTGGCCAAGCACGCGGCGATCCCGCGCGGTCTTCGGCCTCATCCGTGCCAGTGGCAACCGGCCTGCGGCGCAAAGGACAAGAGAAGCTCACTCCCCTTTTTGTGACCTGATTAAGCCGCCAGGAGTGTTTCATGCCTGATTATCGTTCCAAGACTTCCACCCAAGGCCGCAACATGGCCGGCGCCCGTGCCCTGTGGCGCGCCACCGGGATGAAGGACGAAGACTTCAAGAAACCGATCATCGCCATCGCCAACTCGTTCACCCAGTTCGTCCCGGGCCACGTGCACCTGAAGGACCTGGGCCAGCTGGTTGCCCGCGAGATCGAGCGCGCCGGTGGCGTGGCCAAGGAATTCAACACCATCGCGGTCGATGACGGCATCGCCATGGGCCACGACGGCATGCTGTACTCGCTGCCAAGCCGCGAGATCATTGCCGACGCCGTGGAATACATGGTCAACGCCCACTGCGCCGACGCCATCGTGTGCATTTCCAACTGCGACAAGATCACCCCCGGCATGCTGATGGCCGCCCTGCGCCTGAACATCCCGGTGATCTTCGTTTCCGGCGGCCCGATGGAAGCCGGCAAGACCAAACTGGCCAGCCACGGCCTGGACCTTGTCGATGCCATGGTCATCGCTGCCGACTCCACGGCCTCCGACGAAAAAGTCGCCGAATACGAGCGCAGCGCCTGCCCGACCTGTGGTTCGTGCTCCGGCATGTTCACCGCCAACTCGATGAACTGCCTGACCGAAGCACTGGGCCTGGCCCTGCCGGGCAACGGTTCGACCCTGGCCACCCACGCCGACCGCGAGCAGCTGTTCCTCACCGCCGGCCGCACCATCGTCGAGCTGTGCAAGCGCTACTACGGCGAAAACGATGAGTCGGTGCTGCCGCGCAGCATCGCCAACTTCAAGGCGTTCGAAAACGCCATGATGCTCGACATCGCCATGGGCGGTTCGACCAACACCATCCTGCACCTGCTGGCCGCCGCCCAGGAAGGCGAGGTGGCGTTCGACCTGCGCGACATCGACCGCCTGTCGCGCAAAGTGCCGCAGCTGTGCAAAGTGGCGCCGAACATCCAGAAGTACCACATGGAAGACGTGCACCGCGCCGGCGGCATCTTCAGCATCCTCGGTTCGCTGGCCCGTGGCGGCCTGCTGCACACCGACCTGCCGACCGTGCACAGCCGCAGCATGGAAGAAGCCATCGCCAAATGGGACATCACCCAGACCGATGACGAAGCCGTGCACACCTTCTTCAAGGCAGGCCCTGCCGGCATCCCGACCCAGACCGCGTTCAGCCAGTCGACCCGTTGGGAAACCCTGGATGACGACCGCGAAAACGGCTGCATCCGCAGCTTCGAGCACGCTTATTCGCAAGAAGGCGGCCTGGCCGTGCTGTACGGCAACATCGCCCTCGACGGTTGCGTGGTGAAAACCGCCGGTGTCGACGAGTCGATCCACGTGTTCGAAGGCACCGCGAAAATCTTCGAAAGCCAGGACAGCGCCGTACGCGGCATCCTCGCTGACGAAGTGAAGGCCGGCGACATCGTGATCATCCGCTACGAAGGCCCGAAAGGCGGCCCGGGCATGCAGGAAATGCTGTACCCGACCTCGTACCTGAAGTCCAAAGGCCTGGGCAAGGCCTGCGCCCTGCTCACCGACGGCCGCTTCTCGGGTGGTACCTCGGGCCTGTCGATCGGCCACGCCTCGCCAGAAGCTGCTGCGGGTGGCGCCATCGGCCTGGTGCGTGACGGCGACAAGGTGCTGATCGACATCCCTAACCGTTCGATCAACCTGCTGGTCAGCGACGAAGAGCTGGCCGAACGCCGCGTCGAACAGGACAAGAAGGGCTGGAAGCCTGCCGAAGTACGCCCACGCAAGGTGACCACCGCGCTGAAGGCCTATGCCCTGCTGGCGACCAGTGCCGACAAGGGTGCTGTGCGCAACAAGGCTATGTTGGAAGGCCTGTAAGAAGCGTCTGAAAACACCAACCGGCGCCCCGTGCGCCGGTTTTTTTTGCTTTTCTGCTCCCATACTGCCTAAAAAGCAGCCTTAGGGGGCAATGGCAGCCATGAGCTGGAAAAGCCTGCTGTACAGCGTGACCATAGGGTACGTATGCCTGGTACCCACCTCTACCCAAGGTCAGGAGCGTGCAATGACCGGAGCCATCAGTTTCAGGGGCTCGGTACATGTACCTGGTTGTCGCCATGCCTGGGATGCCGAACAAGGGCGTTTGGTTTTTACGGATTGCCCCAGCGCCATCCCCCCATCAAACGCACCTCCTGCCCATTTGCAAGCCAAGAACATTTTCTCTGGCGAGTACGCCACGGTCATTCATCAAGAGACCCAGGCCGGTCACACGTTTGCCATCCACGACCGCTACGGCAAACGTGTTTCCAGCGGCAGTTATCGAATCACGGTACACGTACCATGAGCCTACTGAATCTGCTCCGGCGTCACGATCACCCAGTTCTTGTCCGCCGTCACCGGCAACCCTTCCTTGGCCTGAGCGGCGGCATTTCTGGCAATCATGCCATTGAGCTGGTCCATGTATTTGGCCTTGCGGTTTATCCACAGGTGGATGCCGCCCTTGCCCACATCCACCCCATGAAACTGCATGTAGCCATCACTGGTTGGCGTGTCGCCGCCCACCAGCACCGGCTTCTTCCATTCATCGATGTAGGTGAGGATCGCCGCCTGCTTGCCCGCCATCCAGGTGGCCGGGGTCCACAGGTACGGGGTCAGTTCCAGCCCTTCGTTGGCCTTGGCGTCATAGTGCCCGGCGCTGATCTGCTTGCGTGCCGTGGTCAGCTGGCCATTGGCGCGGTCCTTGAGCAGCAGGCTCACGCCAATCACGTTCTGCGGCTTCACGTTGTAGCCGTACTTGGGGTCTGACGCGACCATGCGCACCAGCTCTTCCGAAGCCGCCGAGATCACGTACACCTCGATGCCGTTCTCCATCAGCTTGTTGTAAAGCTCGGCCTGGCCCTTGAAGACCTTGGGTGGCTGTACCTCAATAGTCTTGACTTGGTCGCCTTCGTAGTAAGTGCTGGGGATCGGCTTGGTAGAAGCCATCAGCTCATCCACCTGCACCTTCAGCTCCTTCAGGGTAAAGCCCGAGAACACCTGAGCCACCCACGGATAGCAGACCATGTCGTCAACTTCGCACAACCGGTAGTAGTAGCTGAACAGGCTTTCCTTGTGCTCGGCGGTGTCCTTGAACGGCATCAGCTTCAACGACGGCTCAAGCTTGTCGCGGCTCAGCAGCCCCTTGTTTTCCATGAATGGCAGCAGGGCCTCTTCCAGGTCATAGCGGTAGCTGGTGTTGTCCATGTCGAACACCGCGTAATTACCTTTGTTGGCATTCGCGGCAATCATGCTGTCGAGCTGTTTGGCTGCTTCTGCAGGCCAATGCTTGAGCTCGGTGGCGAAGGTTTCGATACTGAACAGCAGGGACAGGCCGAGGGCCACGGTTTTAGGGGCGCGCTTCATGTACGAATCTCCTGAAATGACCCGGAAACGCTAGTGCAACATTCCCCGCCAACGGCCCTCGATAACGACCTCCATGCAGCTGCAAACGCCGTGTTCATTGCAATCTGCGACACGTCGTTATTCCATAAACGACTATGCACATTCCATTTGGATATAAATTCGTTTGTTTTCAGCCTGTTAGCATTTCCGTTCGCAATCGCTCACAGAGGCGATGCTTCCTTTGCTTTTTTTCGCTGGAGCTTCAATGAACCTGCCGCTGTCTCTTAACCTGCTGGCGTTCCTGGCCCTGCTGCTGGGCCTGGCACAAACCCGCCGCACCGACTGGAGCCTGGCCAAGAAAGTGCTGCTGGGCCTGGTGCTGGGTGTGCTCTTCGGCCTTGCCCTGCACACGGTCTACGGCGCTGGCCACCCGGTGCTCAAGGCCACCATCGCCTGGCTCGACCTGGTCGGCAACGGCTATGTCGGCCTGTTGCAGATGATCGTCATGCCGCTGATCTTCGCCTCGATCCTCAGCGCCGTGGCACGCCTGCACAATGCCTCTTCGCTGGGCCGCATCAGCGTGCTGAGCATCGGCACCCTGCTGCTGACCACCGCCATTGCCGCGCTGATCGGCATCGTGCTGACCAACCTGTTCGGCCTCAGCGCCGAAGGCCTGGTGGCCGGCGCCCAGGAAAGCGCACGCATGCTGGTTATCCACAGCGACTATGCCGGCAAGGTCGCCGACCTCAACATCCCGCAACTGCTGCTGTCGTTCATCCCCAGCAACCCGGTGGGTGACCTGGCGCGGGCCAAGCCGACTTCGATCATCAGCGTGGTGATCTTTGCCGTGTTTATCGGCCTGGCGGCCTTGCAGCTGATCAAGGACGATGCCGAGAAAGGCGAACGTGCCCTGTCGGCCATCGACACCCTGCAAGCCTGGGTGATGCGCCTGGTGCGGGTGGTGATGAAACTGACCCCATATGGCGTGCTGGCGTTGATGACCAAGGTCGTGGCCAGCTCGAACATGGAAGACATCCTCAAGCTGGGTAGCTTCGTGGTGGTGTCGTACCTGGGCCTGGCGCTGATGTTCGTGGTGCACGGCATCATCCTCGCCGCCACTGGCGTGAGCCCGCTGCGCTTCTTCCGCAAGGTGTGGCCGGTGCTGACCTTCGCCTTCACCAGCCGCTCCAGCGCCGCCAGCATTCCGTTGAACATCGAGGCGCAAACCCGTCGCCTGGGCGTGCCGCAATCCATCGCCAGCTTCAGCGCCTCGTTCGGCACCACCATTGGCCAGAACGGTTGCGCCGGCCTCTACCCAGCCATGTTGGCGGTGATGGTGGCGCCGGCGGTAGGCATCGATACCTTCGACCCGCTGTGGATCGCCACCCTGGTGGCCATCGTCACCCTGAGTTCGGCAGGGGTTGCCGGCGTGGGCGGCGGGGCCACCTTTGCTGCATTGATCGTGCTGCCGGCCATGGGCTTGCCGGTGGAACTGGTGGCGCTGCTGATTTCGGTGGAGCCGCTGATCGACATGGGCCGTACGGCATTGAACGTGAACGGTTCGATGACGGCGGGCGTGGTGACCAGTCAGTTGTTGAAAGAGACCGACAAGGCTGTGCTGGCGGGCGATGAGCATGCCGAGTTGAGCCATACCTGACGGATCACCCGGGGCTGCCATACAGCCCCAATATCCCGTAACGCAATGGCATGGGAAGTGGGCAACAGGCGGCTGGCAGCATCGCTATACTGCTAGCTCGCCTTAGCGAACACTCCGAGGGAAAGGCAACACCCATGCCCCAGTACGACATGACCCAGGCCGAAGCCGAAAAGCTTCGCATTGAGGTGGCCAAGATTCGCGTCGAAGTCGACAAACTGATGGCCGAGACACGCAAGCTGAATGCCGAGGCCGTCAAGATGACCCGCGAGACCTTCTGGTACCCGGTTGCCATCGCCGTCGGTTTCGTCACCACGGTGGCGACGGTGACCGCACTGATCATCAAGCTGCTCAGCTGAGCACCACCGCCCACCTTGCGCTGCTTGCCGGCGATGGGCTGCACAGCAGCCCCGGCAATCTCAAACCTTGTCCCATACCTCGAAGTGGTAAGCCGGCTTACCCGCTTCCACCTGGGCCTGGCTCGACGCCAGCGTCCACTGTCCCTCATCAAACGCAGGAAACCAAGCATCTCCTTCCGGTGCCATTTCCACCCGCGTCAGGTACATGCGGCTGACCAGCCCTTTCTCCAGCGCCTGCCCATACAGCTGCGCCCCGCCGATCAGCATCAGCTCATCAACGCCTTGCTCACGCGCCCACTGTTCGGCCCGCACCAGCGCCTCTTCAAGCGACGCGAACACCTCGGCGCCAGCCAGCTCAAGCCCCGGCTGGCGGCTGACGACGATGTTCAACCGCCCGGGCAGTGGCCGCCCCAGCGAGTCCCAGGTCTTGCGCCCCATGACGATCGGCTTGCCCAGGGTGGTGGCCTTGAAGTATTTGAAATCCCCCGGCAAATGCCAGGGCATGGAGTTGTCGATGCCGATCACGCGGTTTTCAGCGTATGCCGCGATCAGGCTGAGGGGGAGTGATGTATTCATGCCAGCGAGGATAGCACCGGGCGTGTGGGTTATGCTTCTGCCCTGACCTGTGCAATGGAAGACCTTGTGACTGCACCCACTTCACTGGACAAGCGCTGGCTCACCGAAGCGGTACGCCTGCGTGAAGAACATGCCGGCCCTCTGGAAGACCAGGAGGCCAACCGCCGCGCCCGCCAACTGGGCGGCGACCTGGCGGCCCGTATCGAAACCCGTGCGCTGTGCCTGGCCGAACGCGACGGCATGACTGTCGCCTTGCACCACTGGAAGCAGGGTGCGCGCCTGGCGCTGCTGGCCTTGTTGCTGCTGGCCGTGCTCAGCGGCGCAGGCATGGCGCTGGCCGCCCTGGGCGATGGGCAACGGCCGGTCAACGTATTCTGGGCCTTGGGCAGTCTGCTCGGGCTGAACCTGCTGATGCTGCTGGGCTGGGCCGTCGGCTTTGCCATCAGTGGAGACCACGGCACGGGGCTGGGCCGCCTGTGGCTATGGCTTAGCGAACGCCTTGCCCGCGATGCCAAGGCCGCGCACCTGGCACCTGCACTGCTGGTGCTGCTGCAACGCCAGCGCCTCAACCGCTGGTTGCTCGGCCTGCTGGTACACGGCCTGTGGCTGCTGGCGATGCTCACCGCGCTGGGCATGCTGCTGGCCTTGCTGGCTACCCGGCGTTATGGCTTTGTCTGGGAAACCACGCTGCTTGCCGCCGACCCGTTCATCCACCTGACCCAGGCGCTGGGCGCCCTGCCCTCGCTGCTGGGCTTTGCCGTACCCGACGAGGCCATGATCCGCGCCAGCGGCGACACCTTGCCCGCGCTGGACCTGGCCCGCCAGGCCTGGGCCAGCTGGCTGCTTGGCGTAGTGCTGGTGTATGGCCTGCTGCCGCGCTTGCTGCTGGCCGCGTTGTGCCTGTGGCGCTGGCGCCAGGGCCGCGAGCGCCTGACGCTGGACCTTAGCCTGCCCGGCTACGCGCACCTGCGTGATGCGCTCATGCCCCGCAGCGAGCGCATCGGCGTGCAGGACGCGGCCCCCGAGGCCTTGCCACAGTTTGCCGCCGGCCAGCTGGAAAGCGGCAGCAGCGGTGCCCTGCTGGTCGGCCTGGAACTGGACGACCAGCGCCCCTGGCCGCCCGCCCTGCCCAAAAACGTGATCGATGCCGGTGTGCTCGACAGCCGCGAATCGCGCAACCGCCTGCTTGAACAACTTGGCCGCTTCCCGCCTGCTCGCCTGGCCATCGCCTGCGACCCACGGCGCTCACCCGACCGCGGCAGCCTGGCGCTGCTCGCCGAACTGGCGCGCAATGCCGGTGCGACTCGAATCTGGCTATTACAGGCCGCGCCTGGTCAGGCGCTCGATGCCCAGCGCCTGGGTGACTGGCACGAAGCCCTCGACCGCCTTGGCCTGGCGCACGCCGACACCTCGCCATTGACCTGGCTGGAGCATGGCCATGACTGAGCCGCTGAAACTGGCCGTGGTCGGCCACACCAACGTCGGCAAGACCTCGCTGCTGCGCACCCTCACCCGTGACGTCGGCTTTGGCGAAGTCTCCCACCGCCCCAGCACCACCCGCCATGTGGAAGGTGCGCGCCTGTCGGTGGACGGCGAACCCTTGCTGGAGCTGTACGACACACCGGGCCTGGAAGATGCCATCGCCTTGCTCGACTACCTCGAACGCCTGGAGCGCCCGGGCGAGCGCCTGGACGGCCCGGCCCGCCTGGAGCGGTTTCTGCAGGGCAGCGAGGCACGCCAGCGTTTCGAGCAGGAGGCCAAGGTGCTGCGCCAGCTGCTGGCCAGCAATGCCGGCCTGTACGTGATCGATGCGCGTGAGCCGGTGTTGGCCAAATACCGCGACGAGCTGGAAGTGCTGGCCAGCTGCGGCAAGCCGTTGCTGCCGGTGCTCAACTTCGTCGCCAGCCACCAGCACCGCGAGCCGCAATGGCGTGAAGCCCTGGCCCGGCTTGGGCTTCACGCGTTGGTGCGGTTCGACAGCGTGGCCCCGCCCGAGGATGGCGAGCGGCGTTTGTATGAGAGTTTGGCCCTGTTGCTGGAAGACGCCCGCCCGGCCCTGCAGCGGCTGATCGACGACCAGCAGGCGCAGCGCCTGGCCCGCCAGCACAGTGGCAAGCGCCTGATCGCCGAGCTGCTGCTGGACTGCGCGGCCTGCCGGCGCAGTGTCGAGGCTGAGCCGGCGGCCGAAGCCCGGGCCATCGAAGCGCTACGCCGGGACATACGTCAGCGGGAGCAGCGCTGCGTCGAGGCACTGCTCAAACTGTATGCCTTCCGCCGCGAAGACGCCCATGCCAGCGACCTGCCTTTGCTGGATGGCCGCTGGGGTGACGACCTGTTCAACCCCGAAACCCTGAAGCTGCTGGGCGTACGCCTGGGCAGCGGTGTGGCGGCCGGGGCGGCCGCCGGTGCCGGGGTTGATTTGCTGGTTGGCGGCCTTACCCTCGGTGCAGCGGCCTTGGCAGGTGCAATTGCCGGTGGCGCGCTGCAGACGGCACGCAACTATGGTTCGCGGTTGATGAGCAAGCTAAAGGGCAAACGCGAGCTGACCGTGGACGACACGGTATTGCGCTTGCTGGCCTTGCGTCAGCAGCAGTTGATGGTTGCGCTGGACAACCGCGGGCATGCGGCGCAGGACAGCATCAGGCTGGGAGAGCTGGATGAAAAGGCCTGGCGCGAGGGCAAACTGCCAGAGGCGCTGGTCAAGGCGCGGGCACATCCGCAGTGGTCCACCCTCAATCCAGGGGCGAAGCTGAATCAGGCTGAACGGCAGGAACAGCTGGAGGCGCTGGTTTCACAATTTTGAGTGAGCAGGTCTGGCCTCTTCGCGGGCAAGCCCGCTCCCACAGGTACTGCACAGCATTCAGCCCTGTGGTGATCCTGTGGGAGCGGGCTTGCCCGCGAAGAGGCCGCCCCTGCAAAGTGCTGGTTACTGCTGAGCCACCTTCTCCGACTTGCCGTCATAACGCTTGCGCCATTCAGCCAGAATCTGGTCGCGATTCTTCGAGGCCCAGGCAAAGTCGTTCTTGATCAGGCGCTGCTCATAGTCCGCTGGCAACTCGGTCTGCGGCTTAGCGATCCCCGGCGCAGCCAACACCGCGAAGTTCTCCTTGTACAACTCCATGGCCGCCGGACTGGCCGAGAAATCAGCCAAACGCTTGGCCGCATCCGCCTTGGGCGAGCCCTTGATCACCGCAGTCGCCTCGATCTCCCAACCCAGGCCTTCCTTCGGCAGCACGATGTCCAGCGGCGCGCCCTGGCGCTTGAGCTGCACGGCCGGGTATTCGAACGAGATACCGATCGGGAACTCGCCCGCTGCCGCCAGCTTGCATGGCTTGGAGCCGGAGTGAACGTACTGCCCGATGTTCTGGTGCAACGCGTCCATGTAGGCCCAGCCCTGCGGCTCGCCGAAAGTCTGCAGCCAGGCGCTCACGTCGAGGAAACCGGTGCCGGACGAGGCCGGGTTGGGCATGACGATCTTGCCCTTGTATTCCGGCTTGGTCAGGTCCTGCCAGCTCACCGGTTTGCTCAGGCCCTGCTTCTCGGCCTCAATGGTATTGAAGCAGATGGTCGCGGCCCACACGTCCATGCCCACCCAGGCCGGTGGGTTGGCGGCATCGCGGTAGTTGGCGGCGATCTTGCCCAGGTCTTTTGGCGCGTAGGCTTCAAGCATGCCGTTCTGGTCGAGAACGGCCAGGCTGGACGCCGCCAAGCCCCACACGGCGTCAGCTTGCGGGCGGTCTTTCTCGGCCAGCAGCTTGGCGGTGATGATGCCGGTGGAGTCGCGTACCCACTTGATCTCGATGTCCGGGTTGGCCTTTTCGAAGGCCTGCTTGTAGCTCTTCAGCTGTTCGGCTTCCAGGGCGGTGTAGACCGTCAGCTGGGTACCGGCGGCCGAAGCCTGCAGGCTGAACACGGCAGAAACGGCAGCGGCAAGTGCAAGGTGCTTGTACATGGGTAGGTTCCTTACAAGTCAGACGGTCGCGGCGCGTTGGCGCCAGGCTTGGGAGCGGCGCAGCAGGCCGCGTGAGGCTGCGGCCAGCAGCAGTGAAGCGCCGGCACTGGTCAGCAGAATCAGGGTGGACATGGCAGCAGCACCCCCCACGTTGCCGGCGTCGTCCATGTTCAGCACGGCGACGGCGGCCAGAATGGTGTCGGGGCTGTACAGGAAGATCGCCGCCGACACGGTGGTCATGGCCGACACGAACAGGTAGCGGATGATGTCCAGCAGTGCCGGCAGGCAAATCGGCACGGTCACCCGCACGAAGTGCTTGTACAGCGGTGCCTTCAGCGACAGCGCGGCGGCCTCGAACTCGCCGTCGAGCTGGCGCAGTGCCGTGGTTGCGGTCATCTGCGCGGTGGTCAGGTAGTGCGCAATGGTGCACACCACCAGCAGCCCCATGCCGCCATACAGCACATGCAGCGGGTTGCCGTTCAGGTTGAAGAAGAAGACGTAGCCCAGGCCCAGCACCAGGCCAGGTACAGCCATGGGGATGAAACTGAGCAGGCGCAGCATCTGGTTGAGCAGGCGCTGGCCCTGGGTTTTCTCCATCAGGTAAGCACCGGTGAAGATGACGACGCTGCCGATCAGCGCAGTGCCAATGGCCATGGTCACGCTGTTGCGATAAGCCAGCCAGCCGCCACCTGCGGTGTCTTCGAACATGTAATGGCGCAGCGACAACGACAGGTTGTACGGCCAGAAGGTGACCAGCGAGGAATACACCGCCATGCCGATCACCAGCAGCAACGCCGCGCACACCAGCAGCACGATGGCCAGGAAGCAGGCATCTCGGCTGCGCGATGGCTTGGGCTCGAACACCTGGGCACGGCCGCTCATGGCTTCGCCCTGGCGCCGACGCAGCCAGGCATCGACCGTGAAGCTGAACAGTGCCGGCAGCAGCAGCACCATGCCGATCAACGCGCCACGGCCGAACTGCTGCTGGCCCACCACCGCCTTGTAGGCCTCCAGCGCCAGTACCTGATAGTCACCACCGACCACGACCGGTACACCAAAGTCGGTGATGGTCAGGGTGAACACCAGGCAGAACGCCGCGAATACCGCTTGCCGCGTGGCTGGCCAGGTGATGCTGGTAAACGCCCGGCACGGGCCGGCGCCCATGCTGGAGGCCGCATCGAACAGCCGGGCATCGGCCAACGACAGCGCCGACAGCAGGATCATCAGCGCATGCGGGAAGGTGTAGATAGCCTCGCCCAGCACGATGCCCCAGAAGCCGTAAATGTTGTCGCTGAGCAACCCGCGCAGCAGCCCCTGGTTACCGAACAGGTAGACCAGCGCGATGGCCGGCAGCATCGACGGCGCCAGCAGCGGCAGCAGGGAAATCCCCCGCCATACGCCCTTGCCCGGGATCCGCGTGCGTTGCAGCGCATAGGCGAACAGGTACGCCAGCGGCACCACGATGGCCGCCACGGTGAACGCCACCGACAGGCTGTTGCCCAGCAACCAGTGGAAGTTGTCGCTGGCGAACAGTTCGCGGGCTGCCAGCAGGCCGCCACCCTGGCCCGCGTCAGCGCTGAAGCCACGCCAGAAAATCGCCAGCAGTGGCATCAGCACAGCCAGCACCAGAAGGATCAGCAGCAGGCTCTTGCCGCCGACGACGAACAACCGGTCACCCAGGGCGACGCCAGTACGTGGCGCGGCGTTGGCCTGGCTCAGCGGCAGGGACATTGGCGCGGCCATCTCAGGCAAACACCTGCAGGCTCTGCGGCGGCAGGGCCACCCAGATGTCCTGCGAGCCCAGGCGCGGCATGGCCTCGGGGGCCAGTTCAGCCAGCAGGGCATGGCCAGGCAGGGCTTTGAGTTCGAAGCTCATGCGGCAGCGGTTACCCAGGAACGTAATCTCGTGGACCATGGCCGGGAACAGGTTTTCCTCGTGCACCATCGGGTTGACCGTGATTGCCTCCGGGCGGCAGAACAACCGGCCGCTGCTGGCCTGGGCCGAGCCCGGCGCCAGACGCATGCTCATGGCGCCGACCTGGGCATGGCTGTCACCGTTGCGCTGGAACGGCAGCCAGTTGCCCTGGCCAACGAACTCGGCGACGAACGGTGTGGCCGGCTGGTCGTAGATTTCCTGTGGGGTGGCGTACTGCTCAACCTGGCCGTTGTTCATCACCGCAATACGGTCAGCCATCAGCATGGCCTCGTCCTGATTGTGGGTGACCATCAAGGTGGTAATGCCCAGTTGGCGTTGCAGCTGGCGCAGTTCGGTGCACAAGTGCTCGCGCACCCGTGCGTCCAGCGCCGACATGGGCTCATCGAGCAGCAACAGCGAGGGTGACGGTGCCAGCGCACGGGCCAGGGCCACGCGTTGCTGCTGGCCACCGGAGAGCTGGCCGGGGTACTTCTTCTCGCTGCCAGAAAGGCCTACCAGTTCAAGCATTTCAGCCACCCGCTGACGGGCCTGCTCGCGGCCACTGCCAGTCAGGCCATAGGCAATGTTGGCCTCGACGGTGAGGTTGGGGAACAGCGCATAGGACTGGAACAGGATGCCGTAATCACGGGCCTGGGGCGGCAGCTCGGAAATATCGCGCTCGCCGATGTACAGCGTGCCGCGGTCCTGGCGCTCCAGGCCGGCGATGCAGCGCAGCAGCGTGGTCTTGCCACAGCCGGACGGGCCGAGCAGGCACACCAGCTCGCCGGCGGCGATGTCCAGCGAGACATCGTTGAGCGCCGTAAAGGCACCAAAGCGCTTGTGGATATTGCGCACTTTCATCTGTGCGCCGGGGGTGGCGTGGTTCATGGCAGGGCCTCATCGAAGAGATGGGGCCATGCTAGGAAGGCTGTGCGAAGGTTCTGTGGCGTTTGGGCAAAAGTCGATGATAGTGATATAGGCAGATTTTGTAGTGGCCTGAGAGGGCCTCTTCGCGGGCTTGCCCGCTCCCACAGGGATCGCGCCGCATCTGAAGGCTGCGCAGTACCTGTGGGAGCGGGCAAGCCCGCGAAGAAGCCCAAACAAATCTAGAAGTGCGAACCAGCCACTTCCTGCGCCACCCCCAGGAATGCAGCCGGCAAGCGGGCCTGGCGCCGCTCCTTCAGGCAATACAAATACTCATGCATCACCGGCGCATCTTCCAGCGCCAGCACCCGCAATTCAGGGTTATGCGGCACCTCATGCCGGGCAATCACGCTGATACCGATATTGCGCAGCACTGCCTCGCGGATCGACTCACGGCTGCCGATCTCCAGCAAAGCCCCGGCCTTCACCCCGGCCTCCTGCATCATCTGCTCGGTCAGCTTGCGCGTGGTCGAGCCCTTCTCGCGCATCAGCAGGCAATGCCCGGCCACCACGTCGATGGACACCGCCTGGCGGTGGGCCAACGGGTGGTTGCGATGCACCGCCACAACCAATGGATCCGTGCCCAGCACCCGCCGCACCAACCGGGCATCCTCCACCAGCTGCGACGAAGCGGCGATATCCACCCGGTAGTCTTCAAGCATTTCCAGCACTTGCTGCGAGTTGCCGATCTCCACCGCCACCTCCACTTGCGGCAGGCGTTCGCGGTAGATCTTCACCAGGTCGAGAATGTAGTAAGGCGCCGTGGCGGCAATACGCAGGCTGCCCTGTGCCTGGCCACTGTTGCGCAGCTCGAACTCGATATCGGCCTCTTGCTGCAGCAGCGCCTTGACCATCGGCAGCAGGCGCACGCCCTCTTCACTCAACACCAGGCGCCGCCCGCCACGGTAGAACAGCTCGACCGCGTACTGGCTTTCCAGGTTGCGGATCTGCGTGGTCACCGTGGGCTGGCTGAGCCCGAGCTTCTTCGCCGCCAGGGTGATGCTGCCCAGGCGGGCCACCATGTAGAAGGCTTTCAGCTCCGAACTCAGCATGCACGTCCTCTATTTGCGCAGCAGGCGCAAGCCGTTGAACACCACCAGCAGGCTTACGCCCATGTCAGCGAACACCGCCATCCACATGGTGGCCATGCCAGCAAAGGTGATCGCCAGGAATATTGCCTTGATGCCCAACGCCAGAACGATGTTCTGCATGAGGATCGCCGCACTTTGGCGCGACAGCCTGACGAAGGCCGGGATTTTGCGCAAGTCGTCGTCCATCAACGCTACATCGGCAGTCTCGATGGCGGTGTCGGTGCCAGCCGCCGCCATGGCAAAGCCGATTTCGGCACGGGCCAGGGCCGGGGCGTCGTTGATGCCATCACCGACCATGCCCACCCGATGGCCTTGGGCGTACAGGGCTTCGATGGTTTTCAGCTTGTCGGCCGGCAGCAGGTTACCCTCGGCGCGGTCGATACCCACCACGGCGGCGATGGCCTGCGCGGTATGCGGATTGTCGCCGGTCAGCATGACCGTCTTGATACCCAGCTCATGCAGTTCGGCGATGGCCTGGCGGCTGCTGTCCTTGACCGTGTCGGCCACGGCGAACAGGGCCAACGGGCCGGAGCGGGCGAGCAGCAGGACTACGGTCTTGCCCTGGCGCTCCAGTGCATCCAGCTGGGCTTCCAGCGCGGGCGAGCACAGCCCCAGTTCCTCGACCAGGCGGTGATTGCCCAAGTGGTAAACCTCACCGGCAATGGTGCCACGCACGCCGCGACCGGCCAGGGCAGCGAAGTCATTCACCTCGCTCAAGGCCAGGCCTTGCGCCTTGCCGAACTGGGCAATGGCGCGGGACACCGGGTGGTCCGAGCGCTCACCCAGGCTGGCAGCCAGGGCTTGTGCACGGCCTTCGAACAGCGGCTCCAGCACCTTGGCATCGGTCTGCACCGGCTTGCCGTGGGTGATGGTGCCGGTCTTGTCCAAGGCCAGGTAGTCCAGGTGGCGGCCACCCTCCAGGTACACACCGCCCTTGATCAGGATGCCTTTGCGCGCCGCCGCGGCCAGGCCGCTGACGATGGTCACCGGGGTCGAGATCACCAATGCGCACGGGCAGGCGACCACCAGCAGCACCAAGGCACGGTAGATCCAGTCGAACCAGGCACCGGCCATGAACAGCGGCGGGATCACCGCCACGGCGAGGGCGATGGCGAACACCACTGGGGTGTAGATGCGCGAAAAACGGTCGACGAAGCGCTGGGTAGGCGCCCGTGCGCCTTGCGCCTCCTCCACGGCCTTGATGATCCGCGCCAGGGTCGATTGCCCGGCGGCGGCGGTGACGCGGAACTCCAGCGCCCCCGCCTGGTTGATGGTGCCAGCGAACAGCTTGTCACCCACTGCCTTCTCTACAGGCAGGCTTTCGCCGGTGATCGGCGCCTGATCGACGCTGGATTGCCCATTGGTCACTTCACCGTCCAGGCCGATACGTTCGCCGGGGCGCACACGCACCAAGGCACCAATGGCCACCTCCCGTACCTCCACCTCGCGCCATTGGCCATCGGCCTGCTGCACCGTGGCCATGTCTGGCGTCAGCTGCATCAGCCCGCCGATGGCATTGCGTGCACGGTCCAGCGAGCGCGCCTCGATCAACTCGGCGACGGTGAACAGCACCATCACCATGGCCGCTTCCGGCCACTGGCCAATCAGCACTGCGCCGGTCACGGCGATGCTCATCAGCGCGTTGATGTTGAGGTTGCGGTTCTTCAGGGCGATCCAGCCCTTCTTGTAAGTGCCTAGGCCGCAACCGAGGATGGCCGCCAGCGCCAGTGCCGCCACCACCCACTCCGGGGCTAGCGCGGCAAAGTGCACGATTTCGGCGGCGATTGCGGCAACACCCGAAACAGCCAGCGGCCACCAACGGGCCTTGGCCGGTTGCGGTGCGGCTGCTAGGCCGTCGTCTTCGGCGCCAAGCGGCTCGGCCTTCATGCCCAGGCTGTCGATGGCCCGCTCGATGTCGCGGGTGCCATCCAAGGTATGGCGCACACCAAGCACGCGGTTGATCAGGTTGAATTCCAGCTGCTCGATCCCGGCCAGCTTACCCAGCTTGTCCTGGATCAGGGTCTGCTCGGTAGGGCAGTCCATGGCCTCGATACGGAAACGGCTGAACTGGGCGTGGCTGCTGGCCTTCTCGCTCAGCTGCACCAGCGCCGGCGCGGCTTTGGAGCCGCAGCAACTGTGGCCGTGGGCGGCATGGCCATGGTCGACCTCGCCATGGGCGTGATCGTGCGGGTGCTTGTGTTCGTGGCTGACAGGCTGGTTCATGGGGTCATCCTTAAATTGAGCCTGTTGCCAAGTGAACACCCTGTAGCCACTATAGGGTCAAGCCATTTGCTGGAGATTTCGTGATGAAAATCGGAGAACTGGCCAAAGCCACCGACTGCGCGGTGGAAACCATCCGCTACTACGAGCGTGAAAACCTTTTGCCCGAGCCTGCGCGCACCGAAGGCAACTACCGGCTCTATACCCAGGCCCACGTCGAGCGGCTGACCTTCATCCGCAACTGCCGCACGCTGGACATGACCCTGGACGAAATCCGCAGCCTGTTGCGGCTGCGCGATAGCCCGGATGACTCATGCGGCAGCGTCAATGCGCTGATCGACGAGCATATCGAGCATGTGCAGGCGCGGATCGATGGCTTGGTGGCGTTGCAGGAGCAGCTGGTGGAGCTGCGGCGGCGCTGCAATGCGCAGGGGAGTGAGTGCGCGATCTTGCAGCAACTGGAGACGAACGGGGCTGTATCGGTGCCGGATACCGAGCATTCGCATGTAGGGCGAAGCCACGGGCATTGATTGACTCAAGGGCCTAATCGCCGGCAAGCCAGCTCCCACAGGTTTTGCATAGCCCCTACAGGCAGCGCCATCCTGTGGGAGCTGGCTTGCCGGCGAAAGGGCTGCAAAGCAGCCCCGGCAGTCTAAAGGGTCACACCGCCATCGGCGCCGTCATCGGCGCATGGTGCTCATACCCTTCCAGCCAGAAGTCACTCGGCTCGATCTTTTCCAGCCACTCCGGCTCATACTTGCCGGTGTCGGCAAACGCCGGCACGCGGTCACTGATTACCAGCTTCGGCGCCTCCAGCGGCTCGCGCTTGAGCTGCTCGTTCAGCATGTCCAGGTGGTTTTCATACACATGGGCATCGCCGATGAAGTAGGTGAACCAGCGCGGGGTATACCCGGTCAGGCGGCCGAACAGCGACAGCAGCGCCGCGCCTTCGGTGAGGTTGAACGGTGTACCCAGGCCCAGGTCATTGGAGCGGATGTAAAGGGTCAGGGAGATTTCCTTGGTCTCTACATTCGGGTGGAACTGGTACAGCAGGTGGCACGGCGGCAGGGCCATTTCGTCCAGCTGCGCGCAGTTCCAGCCGTGGAACAGGATGCGGCGGCTGCCCGGGTCGTTGGCGATGGTGTCCAGGCACTGGCGCACCTGGTCGATGGCCTTGTACAGGATGACGAATGCGACGCCGTCTTCTTCGTCCTGGGCGATGCGACGGAAGCCTGCCTTTTCGGCCATTTCGATGGCCGCCGGGTTGCTCAGCGGGATGCGCTTGTAGCCCGGCCACTGTCGCCATTGCACGCCGTAGATCTCGCCCAGGTCGTCATGGCCCTGGCGGAACGGGTTGGCCAGCCACTGGGCGTTCTCGTTGGCGTTCTGGTCCCACACCTTGCAGCCCAGCTCGCGGAATTCACCGGCGTTCTTCACGCCACGCAGAAAGCCGACCATTTCGCCGATCGCCGACTTGAACGCCAGCTTGCGCGTGGTGATGGCCGGAAAGCCCTTCTGCAGGTCGAAGCGCAGCATCGCGCCCGGCAGGCTGATGGTGCGGATGCCGGTGCGGTTTTCCTGCAGCGTGCCGTTGTCGATAACGTCGCGGACCAGGTCCAGATACTGTTTCATGGCTTACCTGTAGCAAAAACGGCAGGGGGATCGCCCCTGCCGTGGGATTAATCAGGCGGGTTTCGCCGTGGGCTTGCGATTATAAGCCCACCAGATCAGGCCGAGGCCAGCCAGGATCATCGGCACGCACAGAATCTGACCCATGGTCAGCCAGCCCCAGGCAATGTAACCCAGCTGGGCATCCGGTACGCGGACGAATTCGACGATGAAGCGGAAGATGCCGTAGAACAACGCGAACATGCCCGATACCGCCATGGTCGGCCGTGGCTTGCGCGAGAACAGCCAGAGGATGACGAACAGCGCCACGCCCTCAAGGGCGAACTGGTAGAGCTGCGACGGGTGGCGCGGCAACTGCGCCGGATCGCTGAACGGCGGGAAGATCATCGCCCATGGCACGTCGGTAGGCTTGCCCCACAGTTCGGCGTTGATGAAGTTGCCGATACGCCCGGCGCCCAGGCCGATCGGCACCAGTGGGGCGACGAAATCCATCAGTTCGAAGAACGACTTGTTGTTGCGCTTGCCGAACCACAAGGCCGCCAGCATCACGCCAATGAAGCCGCCGTGGAACGACATGCCGCCCTTCCAAACCTCGAAAATCAGCGTCGGGTTGGCCAGGTACTGGTGCAGGTCATAGAACAGCACGTAGCCCAACCGCCCACCGACGATCACCCCCATCGAAAGCCAGAACACCAGGTCGGACAGTTTCTCCCGCGACCAGGTAGGGTCGAAGCGGTTCAGCCGGCGCGAGGCCAACAGCCAGGCGCCGCCGATGCCGATCAGGTACATCAGGCCGTACCAGTGGATTTTCAGCGGCCCGAGGGCCACGGCCACGGGGTCTATCTGCGGGTAAGGCAGCATGGAACTTCCTCTCGATTCAAATCAAAAAGCTGAGGCCGACACAGAACAGCAGTGCTGCGAACAGGCGTTTCAACAAACGGGGCGACAGCTTGTGCGCCAGGCGCGCGCCAAAGCGGGCGAAAAACATGCTGGTCACGGCAATGCCGACCAGCGCCGGCAGGTACACGTAGCCCAGGCTATGGGGTGGCAGATGTTCTTCGTGCCAGCCCAGCAGCATGAAGCTCAGGGCACTGGCCACGGCAATCGGCAGGCCACAGGCCGAGGACGTGGCCACTGCCTGCTGCATGGGCAGGCTGCGCCAGGTCAGGAACGGCACGGTCAGCGAACCGCCGCCAATGCCGAAAATGGCCGAGGCCCAGCCAATCACCCCGCCCGCCCCGATCAACGCGGGTTTGCCGGGGATGCCACGGCTGGCCTTGGGCTTGAGGTCCAGGGCCATCTGCGCGGCGATGACCAGGGCGAACACGCCGATGATCTTCTGCAGCAGCGGGCCCTGGATCAGCGAGGCCGTCTTGGCACCGATGCCGGCACCAATGAGGATGCCGAGGGTCATCCAGGCGAAGATCGGCCATTGCACGGCACCTTTGCGCTGGTGCTCGAGCACGGCGTTGATCGAGGTAAAGACAATGGTGGCCAGCGACGTGCCGACGGCCAGGTGGGTCAGCACCGAGGCATCGAAGCCCTGCAAGGTGAAGCTGAACACCAGCACCGGCACGATGATGATGCCGCCGCCCACGCCAAACAGCCCGGCCAGCACACCGGCACAGGCGCCCAACAGCAGATAGAGCACGAATTCCATTCGGCTTCCCCAGCAAAACAATCCGGCATGGTAACGGAAGCCGGGCTCGGGGCTCTAGTGAACTCTGTGACAGGATGGATCCGCCCCGCCGCTGTGGGTACAGTGGCATAAAACACAGAGGCCCAACCGATGTGCCTGATCGTATTCGCCTGGCGGCCGGGGCATGCCCTGCCGCTGATCGTCGCGGCCAACCGCGACGAGTTCTATGCCCGTTCCACCCAGGCCCTGGCGGCCTGGGAGGATGCCCCCGGAGTGCATGCCGGCCGCGACCTGGAGGCCGGAGGCACCTGGCTGGGCGTGGGGCCGCAGGGGCGCTTTGCCGCGTTGACCAATATCCGCGACCCAGGTCAGGCGTTGGGGCCACGCTCACGGGGCGAGCTGGTGGCGGCCTATCTGAAAGGTGAGTTGGGGGTCGAGGCTTACCTGGACCAGGTGGCTAGCCATAGTGGGCAGTATTCGGGGTTCAACCTGTTGGTGGGCGATGGGCAGCAGCTGGGTTACCTGCATGCCCGGGATGCCACGCCGCGCCTGCTGGAGGCGGGGGTTTACGGGCTTTCCAATGCCGGGCTGGACACGCCATGGCCGAAGTTGGTGAAGGCGCGCAGTGGGCTGGAAAGATTGCTGGAAATGCCGGAACCGCACCGGTTGCTGGCGTTGCTGGCAGATAACGAGCCTGCGGCGGATGGTGATCTACCTGAGACAGGCGTTGGGGTAGCGACCGAGAAATTGCTGTCGAGTGTGTTTATTGCCAGCCAGAATTATGGGACTCGGGCCAGTACGGTGCTGATTGTGGATGATCAGGGTAGAAGGCGGCTGATTGAACGCAGTTTCGGGCCGTTTGGGGGGCATTTGGGCGAAATTGACCTTACAGTTTGAGGGCCATGGGGCTGCTGTGCAGCCCATCGCGACACAAGGCCGCTCCTACAGGGGTACGCGATCTCCTGTAGGAGCGGCCTTGTGTCGCGAAAGGGCCGCAAAGCGGCCCCAAAATTTCACAGGGTCTTATTGGCCCCAGGCCCAATCATCCGCGCCAACCCAAGGTTCTTCAGCGCCAGCTGCAGCGAGCTGTGGATAACCTGCGGGTTGTCATGGCTCAAGGCTTCAGCCAACAGCTCCTTGGCCTTGCCCATGTTCACCTGGCGCAGCATCCACTTCACTTTCGGCAGGTTGGTGGCGTTCATCGACAAGCTGTCGAAACCCATGGCCATCAACAGGATCGCCGCCGCCGGGTCACCGGCCATCTCACCGCAGATGCTCACCGGCTTGCCTTCGCCATGGGCGTCGCGCACTACCGTGTTCAACGCTTGCAGCACCGCCGGGTGCAGGTAGTCGTAAAGGTCGGCAACCCGTGGGTTGTTGCGGTCCACCGCCAGCAGGTACTGGGTCAGGTCGTTGGACCCCACCGACAGGAAGTCCACCTGCCGCGCCAGTTCCTTGGTCTGGTACACCGCCGCTGGAATTTCCACCATCACGCCCACTGGAGGCATTGGCACGTCGGTGCCTTCGTCACGCACCTCACCCCAGGCGCGGTGGATCAGGTGCAGGGCTTCTTCCAACTCGTGGATGCCGGAAATCATCGGCAGCAGGATGCGCAGGTTGTTCAGGCCCTCGCTGGCCTTGAGCATGGCGCGGGTCTGCACCAGGAAGATTTCCGGGTGGTCGAGGGTGACGCGGATGCCGCGCCAGCCGAGGAAGGGGTTTTCTTCCTTGATCGGGAAGTACGAGAGCGCCTTGTCACCGCCGATGTCCAGGGTGCGCATGGTCACCGGCAGCGGGTGAAAGGCCGCCAGTTGCTCGCGGTAGATGGCCAGCTGCTCCTTCTCGCTGGGGAAGCGCTGGTTGATCATGAACGGCACTTCGGTGCGGTACAAACCAACCCCTTCGGCGCCACGCTGCTGGGCACGGGCCACGTCGGCCAGCAAGCCGGTGTTGACCCACAGCGGCATGCGGTGGCCGTCCGGGGTGACGCAGGGCAGTTCGCGCAGGGCGTCCAGGCCCTGGGCCAGCTGGCGTTCTTCCTCGACCACGTCGCTGTACTGCTTACGCAGCACTTCGCTCGGGTTGGTAAAGACTTCACCCTTGTAGCCATCGACGATCAGCTCGATGCCGTCGACCTTGGAATACGGCAGGTCGACCAGGCCCATCACCGTGGGGATGCCCATGGCGCGAGCCAGGATAGCAACGTGGGAGTTGCCCGAGCCCAGCACCGAGACCAGGCCAGCCAGCTTGCCTTCCGGCACTTCGCCGAGCATGGCCGGGGTCAGCTCTTCACTGACCAGGATGGTGTTGTCGGCGTACACCAGCGACTGCGAACGGGCTTCCTGCAGGTAGGCCAACAGGCGCCGGCCCAAGTCCTTGACGTCGGAAGCGCGCTCGCGCAGGTAGTCATCGTCCATCAGCTCGAAGCGGTTGACGTGCTCGCCGACCACCTGGCGTAGCGCGCCCTGGGCCCACTGGCCGGTCTTGATGACTTCGGTCACCTCACCGCCCAGGGCCGCGTCTTCGAGCATCATCAGGTACACATCGAACAATGCGCGTTCTTCCGGGCGCAGCTGGGTGGCCAGCTTGGCCGACAGCTTGCGCATGTCATCGCGCACGCCTTCAAGGGCGTTCTGGAACAGCTTGAGTTCGGCGTCGATGTCATCGACGGTCTTGTCCGGCACCACTTCCAGGTCGGCAGGTGGCAGCATCACCACCGCACGGCCCACGGCGGCACCAGGCGAGCCTGGCACACCGACGAAGCGGGCTTCCTGGATGCCTTTACCCTGGCGGCCCAGGCCACGGATCGAACCGGTGGCCTCGGCGTGGGCGATAACCCCGGCAAGCTGGGCACTCATGGTGACCAGGAAGGCTTCTTCGCCCTCGTCGAACTGGCGGCGCTCCTTCTGCTGGATGACCAACACCCCGACCACGCGGCGGTGGTGGATGATCGGCGCACCAAGGAAGGAGGCGAATTTTTCTTCACCGGTTTCGGCAAAGTAGCGGTAACGCGGGTGGTCGGCGGCGTTTTCCAGGTTCAGCGGCTCTTCCCGGGTACCGACCAGGCCGACCAGGCCTTCGTTGGGGGCCATGCTGACCTTGCCGATAGAGCGCTTGTTCAGGCCTTCGGTGGCCATCAGCACGAAACGGTTGGTTTCCGGGTCGAGCAGGTAGACCGAGCAGACCTGGCTGCCCATGGCCTCCTTGACGCGCAAGACAATGATCCCCAACGCCGACTTGAGATCTTTGGCGGAGTTTACTTCCTGGACGATCTTGCGCAGCGTATTGAGCATGGCTCGGGGTCGAACTCCGTCGTCAGTCGCGCGTCAGCAGACGCGGTGCTAGCTCTTTCAGGGCGCGCCGGTACACCTCGCGCTTGAATGTCACAACCTGGCCCAGCGGGTACCAATAGCTCACCCAGCGCCAGCCGTCGAATTCCGGCTTGCCGGTCAGGTCCATCCGCACCCGCTGTTCGTTGCTGACCAGACGCAGCAGGAACCACTTCTGCTTCTGGCCGATGCACAGCGGCTGGCTGTGGGTACGGACCAGTCGCTGGGGTAAACGATAACGCAACCAGCCGCGGGTGCAGGCAAGAATTTCCACATCATCGCGTTCAAGGCCAACTTCTTCGTTCAGCTCGCGGTACAGGGCATCTTCCGGCGTCTCGTCAGGGTTTATACCACCCTGGGGGAACTGCCAGGCATCCTGGTTGATCCGTCGAGCCCATAGCACCTGCCCGGCATCATTCGTGAGAATGATCCCGACATTGGGGCGAAAACCATCCGGGTCGATCACGGCAGCAACCTCGCAAACGCATGTCACCGCATTGTTCCACAAAGCTTGCGAGCGCAGCAACGCGCCCGCCAAGCTTATGTGCAGCAGCGTGAAAACTCCGTATTCTGCGGGCCTACCCTGAGGCTGATACGAGTGACCGCAATGCGCCTGGCTTTATTCGACCTGGACAATACCCTCCTCGGTGGCGACAGCGACCATGCCTGGGGTGACTACCTGTGCCAGCGCGGCATCCTTGACCCGGTTGCCTACAAGCAGCGCAACGATGGCTTCTACCAGGACTACCTCAACGGCACCCTGGACCTGCAGGCCTACCTGGCCTTCTCCATGGAGATACTGGCGGCAACGCCCAAAGCCCAGCTGGACGAATGGCACCGCGACTTCATGCGCGACTGCATCGAGCCGATCATCCTGCCCAAGGCCCTGGCCTTGCTGCAGCAACACCGTGAAGCCGGCGACCAGTTGGTGATCATTACCGCTACCAACCGCTTCGTCACCGCACCGATTGCCCGGCGCCTTGGGGTGAAGGTGTTGTTGGCGACTGAATGCGAAATGCGTGACGGTCGCTATACCGGGCGCAGTACCGATATACCGTGTTTCCGTGAAGGGAAGGTGACGCGGATGGAGCGCTGGATGCTGGAGAACGGCTTTGATCTTGAGGACAGCTGTTTCTATAGCGACTCAATGAATGATTTGCCGTTACTGCAGCGGGTGACGCATGCAGTTGCGGTGGACCCGGACCCGAACCTGCGGGCCGAGGCCGAGAAGCGTGGGTGGCCGGTGGTTTCGCTCAGGGCTTGAGATTGCCGGGGCCGCTCTGCGGCCCATCGCCGGCAAGCCAGCTCCCACAGGAACAGCGCAAGCCCGCTCTTTGTGGGAGCTGGCTTGCCGGCGATGGGCTGCAAAGCAGCCCCAAATTCAATCAGACCGGCTTGGCACCCATCAGCCCGGCAATGGACAGGAAGCAAACCCCGCTGAACACCGCCAGCGCCAAGGTAAACCGCAACCCCACCACCTCAGCCTTGCGCAGCCGGTTCAGCCGCACCAGCAGCCACCATACGGCAAACGCGCCAACGGTATAGATGATGCTGGACGCCAGCACCCAGGTCTGCCCCAGCGGCCAGCCCACGAGGTGCACCAGCCACCAGCCGGTAAATGGCATGCTCACCAGGCACAGGCCCATGACCAGCCACACGAACACCAGCGGTCGACGCAGCAGCTTGGCATAGGCCTCGGCATCGCCTTGCCTGCGGGCACGCACGGTCCAGATTGCCAGGCCCAGAGCCCCCAGAAGCAGCAGGGCGGTGGCAATCATGTGCAAGGTCTTGAGGGTGGTCAGGTGTTCCATGTCTTCACATCCTTGAGCAATAAGCCAAGCTTAGCCGCTCAACCCAGGAACAGCTTGTACGCCGGGTTCTCGGTCTCATCCCAGTAGGGATAACCGATCTTGGCCAACGCCGCCGGCACCAGGTGGCGCTCGTCCTCCGGCACCTGCAACCCCGCCACCACACGCCCGTCAGCCGCACCATGGTTGCGGTAATGGAACATCGAGATGTTCCAGCGCCCGCCCAGCTTGTTGAGGAAGTTGAACAGCGCCCCCGGGCGCTCGGGGAACTCGAAGCGCAGCACCATTTCATCGCTGGCACCGGCCGAATGGCCGCCGACCATGTGGCGAATGTGCAGCTTGGCCAGTTCGTTGTCGGTCAAGTCGGTAACCGGGAAGCCCTGCTCGGTCAGGTGCTGCACCAGCGCCGCTCGCGGGTCGTTTTCCGGGTGGGTCTGCACACCGACGAAGATGTGCGCCTCGTCAGAGGTGTGCTTGCGGTAGTTGAACTCGGTGATCTGGCGCTTGCCGATGGCCTCACAGAACGCCTTGAAGCTGCCCGGGCGCTCGGGGATGGTCACGGCGATGATCGCCTCGCGCTTTTCACCCAGCTCGGCACGCTCGGCCACATGGCGCAGGCGGTCGAAGTTGACGTTGGCGCCGGAATCGATAGCCACCAGGGTCTGCCCGGTCACGCCATACAGCTCGACATACTTCTTGATGCCCGCCACGCCCAGAGCGCCGGCAGGTTCGGTGATCGAGCGGGTATCGTCGTAGATATCCTTGATTGCAGCACAGATTTCATCAGTGCTGACCGTCACCACCTCATCCACATGGTGACGGCAGATATCGAAGGTGTGCTGGCCGATCTGGGCCACCGCCACGCCGTCAGCGAACAACCCGACCTGTGGCAACACCACGCGCTCGCCGGCCGCCATGGCCGCCTGCAGGCAGTTGGAGTCGTCCGGCTCCACGCCGATCACCTTGATTTCGGGGCGCAGGTACTTCACGTAGGCAGCAATGCCGGCGATCAAGCCCCCGCCCCCCACAGGCACGAAGATCGCGTCCAGCTGGCCAGGGTGCTGGCGCAGGATTTCCATGGCCACGGTGCCTTGGCCAGCAATGGTGTGCGGGTCATCGTAGGGGTGGACGTAGACAAAGCCCTTTTCATCCACCAGCTTCAGCGAATAGGCCAGCGCCTCGGGGAACGAGTCGCCATGCAGCACTACCTTGCCACCGCGCGACCGCACACCTTCGACCTTGATCTCGGGCGTGGTCTTGGGCATCACGATGGTGGCCTTGATGCCCATCTCGCGCGCGGCCAGGGCCAGGCCTTGGGCGTGGTTGCCCGCCGAGGCGGTAACCACGCCACGGGCCAGCTCTTCCTGGCTCAGCTGGGCCAGCTTGTTGTACGCCCCACGGATCTTGAACGAGAACACCGGCTGCAGGTCTTCACGCTTGAGCAGAATCTGGTTGCCCAGGCGCTTGCTCAGCTGCCCGGCGCTCTGCAACGGGGTTTCGACGGCAACGTCATAGACGCGCGAGGTGAGGATCTTCTTGACGTACTGTTCGAGCATCGGGAAAGCATCACTGGGCCGCGGGACAAGGGCTGGGAGTCTACCCCAGCGCTACGTCGGGCGACCACAGCAAAGCCGCCCAAGCCGTTATACTAGGCAACTTTGAAAACCGCCCTGCCCCTTTTCGGAGCCCGCATGACCCAGGACCAACTCAAACAGGCCGTCGCCCAGGCCGCTGTCGACTTCATTCTGCCGAAGCTGGATGAAAAGAGCGTTGTCGGCGTCGGTACCGGTTCGACCGCCAACTTCTTCATCGACGCCCTGGCTCAGCACAAGACCGCCTTCGACGGCGCAGTCGCCAGCTCCGAAGCCACCGCGCAGCGCCTGAAAGGCCATGGCATCCCGGTCTACGAGCTGAACAGCGTCAGCGAGCTGGAGTTCTACGTGGACGGCGCCGACGAAAGCGACGCACACCTGAATCTGATCAAAGGCGGTGGCGCGGCCCTGACCCGTGAGAAGATCGTCGCGGCCGTGGCCAAGACCTTCATCTGCATCGCCGACGGCAGCAAGCTGGTACCGGTGCTGGGCGCCTTCCCGCTGCCGGTCGAAGTAATCCCGATGGCCCGCAGCCACGTGGCACGCCAGCTGGTGAAACTGGGCGGCGACCCGGTGTACCGCGAGGGTGTGGTGACCGACAACGGCAACGTGATCCTCGACGTGCACAACCTGCAGATCACCAACCCGGTGGAGCTTGAAGCGCAGATCAACGCCATCGTTGGCGTGGTGACCAACGGCCTGTTCGCGGCGCGGCCGGCGGATTTGTTGCTGCTGGGTACAGCTGAAGGTGTGAAGAGCCTGAAAGCCGAGTAATCGTCTTCGCGGGCTCGCCCGCTCCCACAGGTACTGCACAGGGTCTGAAACCTGCGACATACCTGTGGGAGCGGGCGAGCCCGCGAATAGGCCCTCACAGGCGATCAATCAGCCGGCTGCTTGAACACATAGAACAGGTTCGGCTCACTGACCAGATAAATGGTCCCCGCCTCATCCATTGCAATCCCCTCCGCCTGCGGCACCGTCGCCTGCAACCCCTGGAAGCCCTTGCGCAACGACAAGGTGCTCAGCGGCCTGCCTTCTACATCCAGCTCCAGCACCAGCCGCGACTCGTCCGAAAGCGCCAGCAAATGCCCGCTGCGCTCATCGAACTGCAAGCTCGACAAATCCCGCACAAATAGCCGCGCATCGCGTTTGCGGTCTTGCACCACATGCACCGCGTAAGGCTTTTCCGGGTTGTCATGCGGGAAGCCGTGCACCTCGTAGATCAGCATCGGGTCACGCTCCTTGGCCACGAACAGGCGCTTACCCGCCGAATCGTAGGCCAGCCCCTCGAAACCCTTGTTGCCGTTCAGGCCAATGCCCAGGCTAAGCTGCTCGGCGTCACCGGCATCGAGGAACATCGTGTCGTCTTCCAGCCGTACGCGAATCAGCCGCTGCTGGCGCTCGTCGGTGATTACATAGCTGTTGGGCCCCACGTACTCCACGGCTTCCGGGTCGCCAAACCCGGTCAATGGCACGCGGCGCAGGATGCGGCCATCCAGCGACAGCTCGATCAGCTCCGAACGGGCATTGGTGACGGTGAACAGGGTCTTGCGGTCTGGGTCGTAGGTCAGCGCCGAGATGTCGTCATCCAGGCCTTCGACCGGCTTGGCCTCCACCACCACCCGGTAGCGGTCCAGGCCAATGCTCTGCTCGGCGGGCTGCCACCAGGTTTTCAGGTTGAACCAGCCACGCTCGAACAGGCGAAACTCCTGCCCGGCCCAGCCAAGCAGGAGCAGGCCGAGGGCGACAAGAATCAGAAACAGGCGAACAAAACGGCGCATAGGGCAGACTCGACACAGGGGTGGCGAATCTAACCATTAACGGCTGAAGCAAAGCTTAATGCCAGCGTCAGGCAAGTCCGAAGATGCTGTCAGTTTTTCTTGAAGCGATAGAACAGCGCTGGCTCACTGACCATATACAGGTTGCCCTTGTCGTCCATGGCCACGCCTTCAGCACGCGGGATGGTGTCTTCAAGCCCGTTGAAGCCGCCAAGCAAGGTCATGAAACTGACCTGCTGGCCCTGTTCGTCCAGCTCCAGCAGCATGTTGGAGTCGGCCGAGAGCACCAGCAGGTGGCCGGTACGCGGGTCGACACCCAGCGCCGAGAGGTTGCGCAGGTCGAGTTCATCGCTGGGCAAAGGCTGCTTCTCACCCTTGAGCGGGCTGCGGCCATCGGTGTTCCAGGTGTACAGCTTGGGCGGGCGCTCTTCGCCGATGATCAGGCGCTGGCGCATCGGGTCCCAGGCCACGGCCTCGAAGCCCTTGTTGCTTTTCACCGACGGGCCCAGGTCGTGGCTCTGGAAGTCGTCATGGTTCAACGCCGTGGTCTGTGCATCCACCTTGACCACGGTCAGGTCATGCAGGCGCTCGTCGGTGATGGCCAGGTAGCCGTCTTCCAGCACGGCAACGCCTTCCGGGTTGTTCCAGCCATTGAGCGGGATCTTGCGCAGTACATCACCCTCCAGGCTCAGCTCGACCAGGATCGGGTTCTTGCCCATGACCGCGAACAAGGTGCGGGTATGTGGGTTGAAGGCCAGGTCCGAGGCTTCGTCATCGTCCATGCCTGGCAGCGGCTTGGCATCGATGTCTACCTGGTAGTCCGGCAACCACACGCTTTCGCTGCGCTCGGCGGTGCTTTCGAAGCTCTCTTTTACCCACAACGCACCGCGGTCATCCCAGTGCATGGCCACGGCTACGCCATAACCGATCACCGCTGCCACGGCCAGGCCGAAGGGCCAGCGCAGGTAGAAGCGACGCTTGGGGGTTGCCGGGGCGGAGGAGGATGGCATGCGCGGGTCCTGGGGAAATGGGCGTAGATCCACGCATTATCCGGATAGGGTGTGAAAAATCAGTAAACAGGACCGGCCTTTTCGCGGGTAAACCCGCGAAGAAGGCGACGCGGTTCTCGCTCAGAGCACCCGGCTTTCGAAGCGGCTTACACCCGGCAGTTCAAGCACCAGCTCATCACCCACATTGAACGGCCCCACGCCCGCCGGGGTGCCGGTGAGAATCACATCCCCCGCCTGCAACGAAAAATGCGCCGCCATGTACTGGATCATCGGCACGATCGGGTTCAGCATCATCGCGCTGTTGCCGTCCTGGCGTACTTCGCCGTTGACGGTCAGGCGTACCGGGATGTCGGTCACGTCCTCGAAGCTGCCAGTCGAGACGAACGGCGGCAGCACACAGGCGCCGTCGAAGCACTTGGCCAGCTCCCACGGTAGGCCTTTCTCTTTCAGCTTGGCCTGTACATCGCGCAGGGTCAGGTCCAGCGCCGGGGCGTAACCGGAAATGGCGTCCAGCACCTCTTCCTCGCTCGGGTGAGTCGACAGTGGCTTGCCCAGCAGCACGGCAATCTCCGCCTCATAGTGCACCGAGCCACGCTCGGCCGGGATCTTGAAGCCACCCTCGGCCGGCACCACGCAGCTGCCTGGCTTGATGAACAGCAGCGGCTCGGTAGGGATCGGGTTGTCCAGTTCCTTGGCATGCTCGGCATAGTTACGGCCGATGCACACCACCTTGCCCAGCGGGAAGTGAATGCGCGTGCCGTCTACGTACTGGTGCTGGTAACTCATGGCCGACTCCTCTGGATACTGCTTTTTATTCAATGGCGAAGATCTTACCCGGATTCATGATGCCGTTAGGGTCGAATACGGCCTTTATTGCCTTCATGCAGGCGATTTCTTCGGGCGAGCGGCTGTAGCCCAGGTAGTCGCGCTTGGTCATGCCCACGCCGTGCTCGGCCGAGATCGAGCCGTTGTAGCGCTTGACGATGTCGAACACCCACTTGTTGACCTTGGTGCAGGAGGCAAAGAAGTCATCCTTGCTCATGTGCTCGGGCTTGAGGATGTTCAGGTGCAGGTTGCCATCGCCGATGTGGCCGTACCACACCACTTCGTAGTCGGGGTAATGCTCTGCGACGATAGCGTCGATATCACGCAGGAACGCCGGCACTTTCGACACAGTGACGGAAATGTCGTTTTTGTACGGGGTCCAGTGCGAGATGGTTTCCGACAGGTACTCACGCAGCTTCCACAGGTTTTTAAGCTGGGTTTCACTCTGGCTCATCACCCCGTCCAGCACCCAGCCCTGCTCCACGCAGTGCTCAAAGGTGGCCAGGGCCTCGTTGGCCACCTCCTCGGTGCTGGCCTCGAACTCCAGCAACGCATAGAACGGGCAATCGGTCTCAAACGGCGCCGGTACGTCACCGCGCGCCAGGATCTTCGCCAGGCCCTTGTCAGAGAAGAACTCGAAGGCGGTCAGGTCCAGCTTGCCCTGGAAGGCATGCAGCACCGGCATGATCGAGTCGAAGCCCCGCGTGCCCAGTACCATCGCCGTGAGGTTGCGCGGTGCCCGGTCCAGCCGCATGGTGGCCTCGACCACGAAGCCCAGCGTGCCTTCGGCACCAATGAACAACTGGCGCAGATCGTAGCCGGTGGCGTTCTTGATAAGGTCCTTGTTCAACTCCAGCAGCTCGCCCTTGCCGGTGACCACTTTCAACCCGGCCACCCAGTTGCGGGTCATGCCATAGCGAATCACCTTGATCCCGCCGGCATTGGTACCGATATTGCCGCCAACCTGGCTGGATCCGCTGGAAGCGAAGTCCACTGGGTAATAAAGGCCCTGTTCTTCGGCGTAGGCCTGCAACTGACGCGTGATCACGCCCGGCTGGCAGACCACGGTGCGGTCGAAGGCATTGAAGTCGAGAATCTGGTTCATGTAGTCGAAAGAAACGACAACCTCGCCATTGGCCGCCACGGCGCCGGCCGAAAGCCCGGTACGCCCGCCAGAGGGCACCAGGGCCACCTTGTGCGCATTGGCCCAGCGTACAATCGCCTGCACCTGCTCGACCGTCTTGGGGAAGACAATGGCGCTGGGCGCCGGCGGGTAATGCTTGGTCCAGTCCTTGCCATAGGCTTCGAGGGAAGCCGCGTCGGTCAGGACCTTGCCAGGGTCGACAAGGGTCATCAGTTCTTCAATTACAGCGGGGTGGGTCATCGCTGGAACTCTCGACTTATTCATAGTCACCCTGAGCACTCTTCACCTGTCGGGATAAGCTCAGATTGTGTCGCGTATGCTAGCATAGCCCTCCCGCTGTTCATGCTAAGGCTGCCCTCGCGCCTGGCATCACCCCTCGCCATTTTTTCTCCGGGATACAGGTTTACGCAGATGAGCAAGACTTCTCTCGACAAGAGCAAGATCCGGTTCCTTCTTCTTGAAGGTGTGCACCAGAACGCAGTCGATACCCTCAAGGCTGCCGGCTACACCAACATCGAATATCTCACTGGTTCGTTGCCGGAAGCCGAGCTGAAGGAAAAGATCGCCGACGCCCACTTCATCGGCATCCGTTCGCGCACCCAGCTCACCGAAGAGATCTTCGACTGCGCCAAGAAACTGGTCGCTGTTGGCTGCTTCTGCATCGGCACCAACCAGGTAGACCTGGAAGCGGCCCGCGAGCGCGGTATCGCCGTGTTCAACGCGCCGTACTCCAACACCCGTTCGGTGGCCGAACTGGTACTGGCCGAAGCCATCCTGCTGCTGCGCGGCATCCCTGAGAAAAACGCCTCCTGCCACCGTGGCGGCTGGATCAAGAGCGCAGCCAACTCGTTCGAAATCCGTGGCAAGAAGCTGGGCATCGTCGGCTACGGCTCGATCGGTACCCAACTGTCGGTCCTGGCCGAGAACCTGGGCATGCAGGTGTACTTCTTCGACCCGCTGACCAAGCTGCCACTGGGCAACGCCGTGCAGGTCACCAGCCTGAACGAGCTGCTGGGCCTGGCCGACATCGTTTCGCTGCACGTGCCTGAGCTGCCGTCCACCCAGTGGATGATCGGCGAGAAGGAAATCCGCTCGATGAAGAAGGGCGCGATCCTGATCAACGCCGCGCGTGGCACCGTGGTTGAACTGGACCATCTGGCCGCCGCCATCAAGGACAAGCACCTGATCGGCGCCGCCATCGACGTGTTCCCGGTCGAGCCACGCTCCAACGACGAAGAGTTCGAAAGCCCGCTGCGCGGCCTGGACAACGTGATCCTGACCCCGCACATCGGCGGTTCCACCGCCGAAGCCCAGGCCAACATCGGCCTGGAAGTGGCCGAGAAGCTGGTCAAGTACAGCGACAACGGTACCTCGGTGTCCTCGGTCAACTTCCCGGAAGTGGCCCTGCCGGCGCACCCAGGCAAGCACCGCCTGCTGCACATCCACGAAAACATCCCGGGCGTGCTCAGCGAGATCAACAAGGTGTTCGCCGAGAACGGTATCAACATCTCCGGTCAGTTCCTGCAGACCAACGAGAAAGTCGGTTACGTGGTAATCGACGTTGACGCCGAGTACTCCGACCTGGCGCAAGAGAAACTGCAACAGGTCAAGGGCACCATCCGCTCCCGCGTCCTGTTCTAAGTTTGCTTGCTGCATGAAAAAGGGAGGCCTGGCGGCCTCCCTTTTTTTATTTCACTTCAACCGTGATCTTCTTCGACTCGACGCTCGGCTTGAACGGCACGTGATACTGGTCACCCAGAATCAATTGCAGGGTGTGCTTGCCCGGCGTCAGGGTAATGCTGGTCTCGGTCTGCGCCTTGCCGAAGTGCAGCACCTGCGGGCCCGCCGGCAGCGCGGTGCCGGCTTCCGGCATCAGGCTGGTTGGCAGCGGCATGTCGGCCACGGGTTCTTTATCCACATCCACCAGCAAGTGGTGGTGCCCGGTGTGCGGGGTCTGGTCACCCGCTGGCTTGAGTGCCATGCCCTCGATGCCGAACTTGACGGTGAAGGTCTTGTCGACCGTGGCGCCATCGGCGGGGGAAACGATGAAGACCTTGGCCTCCTTGGGCGGCTCCTGGCTCTTCAGGGCGTCTGCGGCACTGGCGAACACCGACGCTCCCATCAGCAGACCGGCAACGGCAGCACGCGAAAATAGGCTGTTCATTCACTTCTCCTGTGATTCACTTATTGACCGCAGCCTGGGATCCAACGGCAGCGGTAGTTCACCTTAGTTGAAATATTCGCCAAGGTGTTCACATTGCCTGACAGAAATATTTCCGTCAGGGTTAAACAATGCCGAGGCTTCAAGGTCATAGGCTGCGCTCGATCACGGCGAGGAAGAAAGCCGTGGCGAAAGTTATTCATCTGCTAAAAGAAAAGGGGCATTCATGCGTTCGACCATAGGGGTACTGCTGGCAGTACTGATCAGTCCATTGGCCCAGGCGGAGCTGATAGACGAAGTCGCCGACCGGGGCGAACTGCGCATTGCGGTACAGGCCGACAACTCACCGTACGCCTTCAAGCAAGACGACCACCTGACGGGGTTCGACATCGAATTTGGCCAGGACCTGGCCCGGGAGCTGGACTTGCGCGCCGAGTTCGTCGAGGCTCCGGCCGCCGAAGTGCTGAGCGGTGTCGAGAGTGGCAAATATGACATTGCACTCACCCCATCGACCGATGCGCCAAAGGGCGACGGCCCACTCGATGTGAGCCTGCCGATTGGCGAAAAGAAGCTGGTGATTCCGTTCCAGAAGGACAACCCGGCTTTCGAAAGTGCCGTAAACAATGCACTGCAACGCTTGAAGGACAGTGGCCGCACTGCCGAGCTTGAGCAGAAGTGGTTCAAGGGTGTGCAGGAGACGGCGGCCGGGCAGTAAGATTTTTTACAGCCAGTACCGGCCTCTTCGCGGGCAAGCCCGCTCCCACAGGATCACCACATGACTCAAGACCTGTGCAGTACCTGTGGGAGCGGGTTTACCCGCGAAAGGGCCGGGACAGGCTTAAACTGAAAGCCCAGCCAGCGCCTGCTGTGCCTGTTCCAGCTCCAGCTCACTGAACACCAGCACCCCCGCCCGCCGCAGCAATGCCGTGGTCACCCCTTCCCCCGCCACCTTCACACCACTGAACGTGCCGTCATAGGTCAACCGGTTACCACACGAAGGGCTACCCGCCTTCAGCACTGCCACACGAATGCCATGTCGCCGCACCAACTCCAGCGCCAACTGCGCCCCGGCCAGAAACGCGGCACTGACATCCTCGCCCGTCACCGTCAGCACCTGCGCGCCACCATCGAGCACGTCGCCACCCTGCCCGCCCGGAATCTCCGCAGGCGGACGCGGCGTCGGCAATCCACCTGCCACCTCCGGGCACAGCGGCACTACGCGCCCTTCTGCCTGCCATTGCTGCAACACGTCGGGATGCCCACTGGCCCGGCCGTCATAGCGCACCGGTTGCCCCAGCAGGCAAGCGCTGACCAGCACCTTGGGCAAATCAGAACGGGTCATTGCCACGGCGCCGGAACCAACCGGTCAACGACAGCCGCTCGCGCCCGGCCGGCAGCACTTCGTGGGGCACCTCGCCCGACAGGAACACCACCAGGCAACCCGCAACCGGCTCAACGTCGTGCTCGACGCCATCGGTCAGGAACATGCGCAACTGGCCGCCGTCCTCAGGCTGCCAGCCTTCATTCAGGTACAGCACGGCCGACACCATGCGCCGGTCATCGTCGCGGAAGCGGTCCAGGTGCCGGCGATAGAAGGCCCCCGGCGGATACAAGGCAAAATGGCACTCGAAATCCTCCAGGCCCAGGAACAGGCCCTGGTTGATGACCAGGCGCAACTGGTCCATGGCCGCCAGGTACTGGTCGCAGGCCTCGGCCTGCCCAGGGTCGATCCACTGGATCTGGTCGCCACGGATGGCCTCGCGCACCTCCTGGGCAACCCCGCGTCCAACCCCTGCGGGGTTAAGCTCGCCTTCGGCATCACGGCGCCGGCATTCGGCCGCCAGCGCGCGCACCAGGTCGGCAGGCAAAAACAGCGCCTGCTGGGACCAGCCATGGGTGGCCAGATCGTCGACGACGGCCGCAAGCATCGGGTGTTCGGGGGAGTTGTGCATGGCGCGCATCATATCCATTCGCCATGCCGGCGCACAGCGCCACTTGGCCGAGAAACACGCGGATATCTCGACAAACCGCCGCCGGGCCAAGGACAATAGCCACCTGCCGACAGGAGTCCTGAATGCGCCGTCTGTTTTCCCTGATTCTGCTGATGATCTGCACCATGCCTGTCTGGGCAGACAACCTGGATCAACTGTACAAGGCCGCCGGCTGGCCCGACCAGCGCGCCCACTTCAACGATGCCCTCACCGCCGCCCAGGCGCGCTACCGCAACAGTTTGCCCCCCGCCGTGTACCAGGCGCTGGTCAACAACAGCAACCAGCGCTTCCAGGCCCAGGCGGTGGACCGTCGCGCCCAGGCGCAGCTGCGCGCCACCCTGGCCAATCCGGCACCGGCCCTGGCCTTCTTCCAGTCGCCGCTGGGGCGCAAGGTGGTGGCCGCCGAGCTGAAGGCCACCCGCAAGGACGAACTGGCCAAGAATGCCAAAGGCCTGCCCAAGATCCAGGCCAGCGACGACCGCCTGCTGGTCATCGGCCACTTGGCGCAAGCCCTGCCAGCGCGTGAGGCCGGTGCCGAAGTCAGCCTGGCCATTGCTGGCGTGGCGGCCGACAGCCTCAGCTCGATGATCCCCGGCCTGTTTGGTGGTGGCCAGGCCCAGGGCCTGCTCGACGGCCAGCGCCAGCGCCTGATGAACCAGATCGGCGAAGACCTCAACAACACCCTGCTGTATGTGTACCGCGACCTGTCCGACGCCGAGCTGGAAGAGTTCGCCACCTTTGCCGAATCACCCGACGGCAAAGCCTACTACCAGGCTGCCCTGGCCGCCGTGCGCGCCGGCCTGGCAGTTGGCCAGAACACCAACAACCTGAAGTGATCAGCCCAGGCGCTGGTCGATGAAGTCGAAGTAGCGCTGGCGAATCCCTGGCAACTCGTTGGCCAGGTGGTGACGGGCCTCGGGCAGCATCAATATCTGTGGGTCGGCAAACTTGGCCTTGAGCACTTCGAGGTTGTAGGGCCAATCCACCGTGCCATCGGCCTCTCCCTGCACGATCAACGGCCGCCGCGAACTGTGCGGCGCAGCCTCGATGCGTTTCACCCAGGCGATCAGTGCACCCACCCACGCGGTAGGCAGGCGCCGCGGTTGCAGCGGGTCGGCCTCCAGGAATGGCAGGAAGCTCGGGTCGTTGGTGTTTTCGCTGAAGCGCCGTTCGATGCCGTTCACGAAGTGACGCAGCACGCGATAGCTCAACTTCGACCAGCGCCAGGAACAAGGCCGCACCAGCGGTGCCAACAGGATCACCTGGCCATCGATGGGGCTGTTAGCGCCCTGATGCAGCAGATGATCCACGGCGATAGCGCCGCCCGTGCTCTGCCCGCACAAATGCCAAGGGCGCGGCAGTTGCAGCGTGCGCGCCTGATCGAACAAGGCTTCCAGCACCTGTTGATACACCGCGAAATCACTGATGCTGGCCCGCTCGCCACTGGACAGGCCGTGGCCGGGCAGGTCGCAGCTGACCACGGCGAAACCCTGCTTGAGCGCCCAGCCGATCACATGCCGATAGAGGCCCATGTGGTCGTAATAGCCGTGCAGCAGGAACAGTGTCGCGGTCGGCTGTTCGGGTAGCCACACCTGCCCGACCAGGTCGAACCCCGCCGCCTGAAAGCCGCCCAGCCAGCTCTGGGCTGACAAGTTCAGGCCATAGAAGCGCTGGTAGTCCTGGGCCTGCACGGACAACGGCTGGCGAGCGCTCAACGGCGCAAGGCTGGAGCGCAAGTGATCGGGGTGAAAAGCAACAGGCATCGGGTACATCCACGGCGAAGCAAGTATTGATCTGGGATATTCAGCTCTGGCCGGCGTCGTGGCAAGCTTGCTCACCTCGAACAACCAGCACCGATCTAATTGTGGGAGCGGCCTTGTGTCGCGAAAGGGCCGCAAAGCGGCCCCCGGTTTCCAGCGCTACGGCAGAAGTTGCCGGGACCGCTGCGCGGTCCTTTCGCGACACAAGGCCGCTCCCACAAAGGGCCACCTACTCTTCATGAATAGCCAAATCATAAAACCGCTGTGCATGGTAGTCGCCTTGTTAGCTGGCGCCGCCATCCTCTGGCAGGCCTACACCACCTTCCAGGCCCGCTACCTGCGCCCGTTCGACAACCAGACCACGCTGTTCGACGGCAGCCAACTGCAACTACCTGCCGAGCTGGCCGGCCCTGGCCCGATCCGCGTGGTGCACTTCTGGGACCCGGCCTGCCCCTGCAACGTCGGCAACCAGCAACACCTGGGCGACCTGGTCAGCCAGTTCGCAGCCCAGGGCGTGACCTTCCACGTGCTGCAAAAGCCCGGCAGCCACGGCCAACTACCCGCCAACCTCACCGCCCTCAAACCCATCGCCAACCTGCCCGGCAGCGAACACCTGCCCGCCTCCCCGGCCGTGGCCATCTGGGACCGACAAGGCCACCTGGCCTACTTCGGCCCGTACAGCGAAGGCGCGGTGTGCAATGCCAGCAACAGTTTCATCGAACCCATCACCCAGGCCTTGCTTGCTGATCGGCCCGTGCAGGCCAGCAATACGTTAGCCGTAGGGTGCTATTGCCCCTGGTAGTTAGCGAACACCCGATACTTATCTACAGCTTCGGCCCAAAGGAAGATTTTTACCGTCACGACATACAGACCAATGGAGAAACTGTATGTCGCAGCACGGATTCACCGAGCTTCCCCACAGCTATGTACACGGCACTCGCCCTATCTTTATCCCTGGCGTTTTCTGGGGCCACAACCGCATACCGTATCAACTGGCATCGACCTTTCGGCCAGGCAGCCTGGTCATCGAACTGATACCGCAAATCGAAAACGACAAGCGCCAGGTCAAGCAGGCACATGCTCAGCGCGAGGCCACACTTGATCAAGACCTCGAACACGCTATTGCCAGTGAGGTGGGCTCACTGGCCGGCCTTGGAGAAGTCCAGGCGCTCGAACTGACAATTGCAGCGGTCAACCAGCTTCAGGCACAGCTTGGCCCACGCCTGGACGCTGTGCGCCAGCAAGCCAACCGTTTCTTTGGCACAGACCCGGAGCATCGCTCCTTTCACGAGTTCCTGAACGCTTCACGCACCCAGGCTGATCCCCGCCAGGCCTGGCTTGAGTCCTACCGGGCAGCGTTCGAGGTCAAGTACCTTGAACAGCAACACAGCCTGCTGATCAAGCGCCAGCATCTTCTGCGCAGCCAGTTGTCCAGTGCCAAAACCAGGGAAAAGAGTAACGAAGCGATTGCCAGAGCGCTGGACAAGGTAGAGCAAGCGGTAGTCCGCACACTCACCGCCCATCACGAGCTACAAATGGCCACCAGCACGATACAGCGCGTGCTCACGGCCTTCGAACGGCACCAGCATGAGGACATTGCCGAAGAAACGGCGCTGGAGCATAGCCACGAGCTTGAGCGAGAAACATCCGACCTGCTCAAGATGCGCGAACATCTGCGCGCCACAGTCTCCAACAAGCGCGTGCAGTATCGCCGATTGGCATCGGAGATTGGCTTGCTCGACTTCGACCGGAAGTTTCATGGCCCCACAGCCACTGAAGCTCACAGGGCGCAAGCCGCTGACTTGAAAGCTCAGGCATCTGCCCACGCCGCCGAGCATGCAAGCACTTCGGCACTTGAAGAGGCCGCAGGGGAACAACTGCATCTACAGGCAAACCGTGCCGTCGAAGCAGCCTTCGATGAGCAGTGTCTGCTCAGCGCTCTGTCAGGCCGTACGCCAAGCAACACCCCCGTCACCTTCAACGCCTGGGTCGCCAGCACCCTACACCCGCTGATTTTGGCTACTTCACGCGGCGGCACGGCGCATTTCGAGCCAATCTGGCGTGCGCTGGGCACGGCCATCAACAGCGCTGCTGCTCGGCTGCTGGCCCGTGCGGCCGGACACCTGCCGCTGATGCTCTATGCCGCCCGACTGGGCGATGGCGAACGCATGGGGGTCACTGTTCCGCTTGCCCTGATGACACCCGGTGCAGACCTCACCCAAGAGGCGAACCGCAAGGTTGGTCAGACCCTTGAGTTGCCGCTACGGATGAATGCAGTACCCGAGGGGACTCAGACCGAGGTGTACCTGGCCGCCACGGACGGCAGCGGCATCCTGCGGGACGTACGGGTGCGCCAAGCACAGTGGGATACGACTCAGGGGGCCTATCGCTTCACCGCCGAAGGGCCGGGCGGCGCAACACTGCTGTGGCATCCGGCAACGCCGCCATCGACACTGAGCACCTTCAACCCCGATGACGCTAGCTTCACCCCGGGCGTTCCCATCGTAGAGGACCTGCAAAAGCACTTGCCGGGCAACATCATCGTTCCCCCGCAGCCTGATATTCGTACCTTTCCTGAACTGCCCGACCTGCATATCGATGACTACGTCATCATCTTCCCCGCAGACTCAGGGCTGGCGCCGATCTATGTGATGCTGCGCAACCCACGGAATTTGCCGGGGGTTGCCAGCGGCAACGGCGTTATCACACCGGATAGGGTGCTGGATGCAGCCACCACTGCGGTGGGGGCGCCGATTCCTACACGCATTGCGGAAAGGCTGAGCGGGCGGAGGTTTAGCCGGTTCGATAGACTAAAAGAGGCAATATGGATAGAAATTGCTACGGACGAGGTCTTTAGCCAACAGATCGCGCCAGCCATGCTCGACGATATGAGGAAAGGCCTAGCGCCATTCGCCAACCGTGACCAGCGCGTAGGGAAGCGAGTCAAGCTGGAGATTCATCACAAGCACGAAATCTCGAAAGGAGGTGCCGTTTATGACCTGGATAACCTGGTCCTCATGACACCGAAGGTCCACATAAACCACCATAGAGGGAACAAGCAATGAAGTTGAAACAGAGTTTGTCAGACTACACAGAGCTTGAATTTCTCGAATTGGTGTCGGATTTGTATGAAGACCGAACGGGCCTCAGTGGCGTAGCTCTGGAAAACCACCGAATTGAATCCGTCCTCCTTTTCGAGAAGCTCACCGAGCATCCTGACGGGTCCGACGTAATTTATTACCCTCCTCAAGGAGCGGATGCCAGTCCTCAAGGCGTCGTCAACCGCGTAAAAGCCTGGCGCGCCGCCAACGGCAAACCCGGTTTCAAACCCGCCTGACCCAAAGCCCTGCGGCCAACACCGCAGGGCTTTTCATATCACCCACGCACCCGCGCCGGGTTACCCACCACCGTGGCCCCCGCCGGCACATCCCGGGTCACCACACTGCCGGCACCCACCACGGCGTTATCGCCAATGCTCACCCCCGGCAGGATGATCGCCGCGCCACCAATCCACACGTTGTTGCCGATGGTCACCGCCCGCCCACTCTCCAGCCCGCTGCGCCGCAGGTCAGGGTCGAGCGGGTGGTCGGCGGTGTAGATCTGCACGTTGGGGCCGATCTGGCAGTCGTCACCGATGCGCACCGGCATCACGTCGAGGATCACGCAGTTGAAGTTCATGAAGGTATTGCGGCCAACGCTGATGTTGTAGCCGTAGTCGCAATAGAACGGCGGGCGGATCACCGCGTCTTCGCCGACCTGGCCAAAGTGCTCGACCAACAGGCTGTGGCGTGCGTCATTGAGCAATTCGACACTGCTGTTGTAGCGGTGCATCCAGTGCTTGTTGGCGATCTGCTCGGCCTGCAGTTCGGGGCAGCCAGCGTGGTAGAGCTGGCCTGTAAGCATCTTCTGTTTTTCGCTGAGTGACATGGAATCTCCTTCCCGGGGCTATGCTCTGTTCGCGAATCCGCCGATGATCGGACCACACTTTCTGCTTTGACGCACAAGGAGCTTGCATGAAGCGCAGCCTGACCCTGTTGGCCGTGGTGGTTGCCGTGGCCGCCGGCACCGGTTACTGGTACGTGCAGGGCAAGCTGCCGCAGCGCGAGGGCGAGTTGGCCCTGGCTGGCTTGCAGGCGCCGGTCAGCGTGCGCTACGACGCCCGCGGCGTGCCGCACCTGCAGGCGCAAAACGAGGCAGACCTGTACCGCGCCCTGGGCTACGTGCATGCCCAGGACCGGCTGTTCCAGATGGAAATCCTGCGTCGCCTGGCCCGAGGCGAACTGGCCGAGGTGCTGGGCGACAAGCTGCTGCCCACCGATACCTTGTTCCGCAGCCTGCGCATTCGCGAACAAGCCGCACGGATGGCCAAGCGTCAGGACCGCCAGTCACCTGCCTGGCAGGCCCTGCAAGCCTACCTCGACGGGGTCAACGGCTGGCAAGCCAGCCATCCCAAGCCCGTGGAGTTCGACCTGCTGGGTATCACCCCTCGCCCGTTTACCGCCGAAGATACCCTGAGCATTGCCGGTTACCTCGCTTACAGCTTCGCCGCTGCGTTTCGCACCGAGCCCGCACTGACCTACATCCGCGACCAGCTTGGCCCCGATTACCTGAACATCTTCGACCTCGGCTGGAAACCCGAGGGGGCGCTGGGCACGCCACTGGCCGCGGCGGACTGGCAAAGCCTGGAAGCCCTCGCCCGCCTCAGCCACCAGGCGCTGGGTGACGCGGGCATCCCGCAGTTTGAAGGCAGCAACGCCTGGGCGGTGGCCGGCAGCCATACCCGCAGCGGCAAGCCGCTGCTGGCAGGCGACCCGCACATCGGTTTTGCAGTGCCGGCGGTGTGGTACGAGGCCGAACTGTCGGCACCCGGTTTCAACCTGTATGGCTACTTCCAGGCGCTCAACCCCTTTGCCCTGCTTGGCCACAACCGCGACTTCGGCTGGAGCCTGACCATGTTCCAGAACGATGACGTCGACCTGATCGCGGAGCGCACCAACCCGGCCGACGCCAACCAGGTGATGGTCGATGGCAAATGGCAGGCGCTGGAAAAGACCGAGCAGCAGATCGCGGTCAAAGGCGAAGCTCCGGTCACACTCAGCCTGCGCCGCTCGCCCCATGGCCCGATCGTCAACGACGTGCTGGGCGCTACTGCCGGGCCTACGCCCATCGCCATGTGGTGGGCGTTTCTGGAAACCGAAAACCCGATCCTCGAAGGTTTCTACCAGCTCAACCGTGCCGACACGCTGGGCAAGATGCGCGAAGCTGCGGCCAAGGTTCATGCGCCAGGGCTGAACTTTATCTGGGCCAATGCCCGTGGCGATATCGGCTGGTGGGCCGCTGCGCAGCTACCCATCCGCCCCAATGGCGTCGACCCGGCGTTCATCCTCGATGGCGCCAGCGCGCAGGCCGACAAGCTCGGGTTCTACCCCTTTAGCGTCAACCCGCAGCAAGAGAACCCGGCGCGCGGCTATATCGTCTCGGCCAACTACCAGCCGCCAGCAGGGGTGCCGATACCGGGTTACTACAACCTGCCCGACCGGGGCCGCCAGCTCGACCGCCACCTGGCCAACCCTGAGGTGAAATGGGACACCCAGAACAGCCAGGCCCTGCAACTGGACACCGCAAGCGACCACGGCCCGCGCACCCTTGCACCGCTGCTGGCAACCCTGCGCGCAGTGGCCGAAGGTGACGAGGAGAAGGAACTGGTCGAACAGCTGGCCGCCTGGCGTGGCGACTACCCGCTGGATTCGACCAGCGCCACGCTGTTCAACCAGTTCCTCTACGAACTGGCCTTCGCGGCCCTGCACGACGAACTGGGCGACACCTGGTTCCCGGTACTGATCAGCACCCGCGCCATCGACGCTGCCTTGCCACGCCTGGCGGCGGACGCCGACTCCCCTTGGTGGAACACCCGAGGTGGCAACCAGCGTACCGACCGTACCGCCATCGTACGCCTGGCCTGGCAGCACAGCCTGAAGCACCTGCGCGATACCTTGGGTAGCGACCCAGCCAGCTGGCAATGGGGCAAGGCCCATACCCTGACCCACAGCCACCCGCTTGGCGTGAAAAAGCCGCTGAACCTGCTGTTCAACGTTGGGCCGTTCGCCGCGCCGGGTACCCATGAGGTACCGAACAACCTTTCTGCGAAAATCGGCCCGGCGCCATGGCCGGTGACCTACGGGCCTTCGACGCGGCGGCTGATCGACTTTGCCGATGCCGGGCAGGCGCTGACCAGCAACCCGGTCGGGCAGAGTGGAGTGCCGTTTGACCAACACTATGCGGACCAGGCTAAAGGTTATGTGGAGGGGCAGTACCAAAAGGCACAGATGGGGGTAATCCCGGCGCAGAGCACCTTGCGATTAGTGCCCGGAGACTCAAGTGGCGCAGCTGCACAGCCACATGTGGGAGCGGGCGTGCCCGCGAAGCAGGCGACACGGTAGATGGCACCGGCTACGCCGGTGTTCGCGGGCACGCCCGCTCCCACAGGTAACCGTGCCCAGAAACAAAAATGCCGACGCAAGTGCGTCGGCATTTTCTATCACTACGAGTGCATCAGAACGCCGGCAGCACAGCACCTTGATACTTCTTGGCGATGAATGCCTTCACCTCAGGGCTGGTCAGGGCCTTGGCCAGTTTCTGGATGGCCTCGCTGTCCTTGTTGTCCGGGCGGGCAACCAGGAAGTTCACGTACGGCGAGTCGGCGCCTTCGATCACCAGCGCATCCTTGGCCGGATTCAGGCCGGCTTCCAGGGCGTAGTTGGTGTTGATCATGTCCAGGTCGACCTGGTCCAGCACACGCGGCAGCATGGCCGACTCAAGCTCGCGGAACTTCAGCTTCTTCGGGTTCTCGGCGATGTCTTTCGGTGTGGCCAGGGCGTTTTTCGGGTCTTTCAGGGTGATCAGGCCAGCCTTCTGCAGCAGGATCAGGGCGCGACCGCTGTTGCTGCCTTCGTTAGGGATGGCAACGGTGGCGCCTTCCTTCAGCTCCGACAGGTTCTTGATCTTCTTCGAGTAACCACCGAAGGGTTCGACGTGCACGCCAATCACGGTTTCCAGGTGGGTGCCCTTGCCTTCGTTGAAGCTCTTCAGGTACGGCAGGGTCTGGAAGTAGTTGGCGTCCAGGCGCTTCTGGTCAACTTGCACGTTTGGCTGCACATAATCGGTGAAGACCTTGATCTGCAGGTCCACACCTTCTTTGGCCAGGGTCGGCTTGATCAGCTCAAGGATTTCGGCGTGCGGTACCGGAGTAGCGGCAACCACCAGTTTCTCGGCAGCGGCGGCCAGGCCGGAGAACGACAGGGCAGCGGCCAGGGCAGTGGTCAGCAGGGTCTTCTTCATGGTGGTCCTTATTCTGAATCTGGGCCATCAGCGATGGCGAATCGGGTGCCCAACCGGTTCACCAGCGGGCGTAGGCGGACAATACCTAGAATTTTTATTCCGTAACAATATCTTTTACTTAGCTGCTTATTCCAAAAACAAACTGCTATCAGTCACTTTGCTTATGAGCGATGTCTAGCGCGCGGGGTTGGCCAGGTCCAGGTCCTCTGGCTGCAGCTCTTCGCCGTCATTCACCAGCAAGGCGAAGTGGATGACATTCTCCAGTTCACGGGTATTTCCGGGCCATGGATGGGCTTCCAGCACCTGCTGCGCCGCCTCGCTCACCAGCGGTACAGGCCGTTGCAAGCGCACGCTGTAGATGCCCACGAAGTACTCGGCCAGCGGCAGGATATCGCCGGGCCGCTCACGCAGCGGTGGCAGCTCCAGCGCGCCTTCGCGCAGGTACTGGTACAAGCGCTCGTTAAAGCGCCCTGCCCGTACCACCCGCGCCAGGTCGATGCTGGTCGCGGCCACCAGCCGCACATCCACCGGCTGCGGCTGCTGCGCGCCCACTCGGGTGACTTCGCGGTTTTCCAGGGCAGCCAGCAGCTTGCCCTGGATGGCCAGCGGCAAGTCGGCAATCTCGTCCAGGTACAACGTGCCGCCATTGGCCGAGCCGAACCAGCCGGCGCGGCTGCTGGCCGTGCCACCCTGGCTGCCGGCGCTGTAGCCGAACAGTTCGGCATCGGCGTAGGTGGGGCTGATGGCCGCGCAGTTGACCGACACGAACAGCCCGCCACGGTCACTGGCACGGTGGATTTGCCGGGCCAGCAACTCCTTGCCGGTGCCGGTCTCGCCACGGATCAGCACGGGCAAGGGTTGCGGCGCCAGGCGCTCAAGGTCTTCGCGCAGTTGCTGCGAACGCGGGTCGATGAACACCAGGGCCTTGGCGCGGATGCTCAGCGGGCTCTTGTCCAGCTCGGGGAAGGTCAGCAGCGGCTGGCCAAACGGGTTTTGAAACGTCATGACGAACTCCCGCCCCTGGCCTTCATTGGCCGGGCGTCAGGTAAGCGGTAAACAGTAAAGGCGATCAGGCGCGGCGCAGTGCGCGCTGCTCAACCCGGCTCTGCAAGCGGTACAAGTAGGCGAAGCCTTGTTCCCAGCGCTCGTGGCCGGACTTGACGTTGATGTGCCCGGCGTTGCTCAGCAAACCCGCCTCTGCGCCCCAGGCCTGGGCCAGGTACAGCGCCCGAGGCACGTTCACGGCCGGATCGTTGTCCGAACTGACCACCTGGCTGGGGAACGGCAGCGCTTCGGTCGGGATCGGCGCAAAGTTGCGCAAGGCTGGCGCGCAGGTGGGCCGCTCGACGTCCGCTGGGGCCACCAACAGGGCGCCACGCACGCGCCGCAGCAAGGCCGGGCTGGCCTGCGCAGCCCAATGGGCGACGGTGATGCAGCCCAGGCTGTGGGCAATCAGGATCACTGGCGAGTCTTCGGCGACGATCGCCTGTTCCAGCGCTTGTACCCAGTCCTCTCGTTGCGGGGTCAGCCAGTCGTGCTGCTCCACCCGTGCACTGTTGGGCAGGGTGCGCTGCCAGTGACTTTGCCAATGGTTGTCTGGCGATCCTTGCCAGCCCGGCACAATCAGGTAACGAATCGACTCATTGCGCATGGGGACGCCTCCAGTAAGTTTGCGTGCTTGGAGACCAGTATAGGGAGGGAGTTATATTCGTAAAGGAATAAGAAGCTATTTATTAATAACCAAAAATATTTGGCTATGCGCGATCCCTGTAGGAGAAATGCCCGGAAAAAAAAAGGGCCAACCCCTGCCAAGAGATATGGCCCATAAGCACTTGCCTGAAGAGGTTTGATGAGGGTCAGCGCGCAGTAATCACCGCCAGCTTGCTGATCCCCGCACGTTCGATGGCTGCCATGGCCCGCGCCACTTCGCCGTAGTTCACGCCGTCATCGGCCTGCAACTGCACGCGCACGTCTGCGTCCTTGTCCTTGGCGGCCTTGAGGCTGGTTTCCAGCAGGTCGGGCTGGATCTGGTCCTTGTTGATGAACAACTTGCCTTCACCGTCGATGCTGACCACCAGCGGGTCCTTCTGCTCTACCGGGGCCACGGCCTCGGTCTTGGGCAGGTTGATGGGGATGGCGTTGGTCAGCAGCGGCGCGGTGACGATGAACACCACCAGCAGCACCAGCATGACGTCCACCAGCGGCGTGACGTTGATTTCACTGAGGACTTCGTCGCTGTCCTGGGTCGAAAAAGCCATGTCAGGACGCCTCCTTCACGGGCTGGGTGAAACCGGCCTGTGGCTTGTGCACGGCGGGGTGCACCAGCACGCGGAAGGCACTCTTCTGCGCCAGGCTGTAGAAGTCGTGGGCAAAGTCGTCGAGGTCGGCAGCGGTGAGCTTGAGGCGGCGCAGGAAGTAGTTGTAAACCAGCACCGCCGGTACGGCGACGGCAATACCGACACCGGTTGCCACCAAGGCCGCACCGATTGGGCCCGCCACGGTTTCCAGGCTGGCAGAGCCGGCCGCGCTGATGCCTTTGAGCGCTTCCATGATGCCCCACACAGTGCCGAACAGGCCGATGAAGGGCGAGGTGCTGCCGATACTGGCGACCACCGCCAGGCCGGTTTCCAGCGAGCGGCGCTCACGCACGATCTGCTGACGCAAGGCGCGCTCCAGGCGGTCCTGGTGGTTGATGGCGTGGCTCAGGTCGTTGGCCTGGGTGTCGCCGACGGCAATGGCGGCATAGCCAGACTGAGCGACGCGGGCAGCCGGGCCGGGCAGCTCGTGGCTGAGCTCGGCGGCCGAGTCCAGGCTGGAGGCCGCCCAGAACTGCTGGTGGAAGCGCTTGTCCTGGTTCTTCAGCCGCACGAACTGCGCGACCTTGACCAGGGCCAGGCCCCAGGTGACGACAGAGAAACCAACCAGCAGCCAGATGACTGCGCTTTCAACGGATTCGAGGGGGGATGCCAGCAGGCTCATGATGATGTCTTCCTGTGTTCTGCGAAAAAGTTAGCGAAGCTTGAAATCGATCGGCACGCTGACCCAGCCGGTCTGGGCCACGTCGCCCTGCTTGGCAGGCACGAAGCTCCAGCGCTTCACCGCGGCCAGCGCGGCGGCGTCGAGGGCATCACGGCCACTGCTCTTCTGGACCTGGATCTGCCCGGGCTTGCCACTGGGCAGCACCTCTACGCGCAACAGCACGGTGCCTTCCCAACCCCGCCGCTGGGCCATCTGCGGGTATTCCGGCGCCGGGTTCTTCAGGTACGCGGCGTTGGCAGATGCCGGGGTTATCGGGGCCGGCGCGGGTGGTGCGGGTGCAGGCGGTGCCGGGGCGGCCACCGGGGCTGGCGGCGGTGCCTCGACCGGTTTTGGCTGTGGTTTGGGCGCTTGCTTGACCACAGGCTTGGGCACGGGCTTTGGCTTGGGTTTGGGCTTGGCGGCCAGTTCGTCGACGACCGGCGGCGGTGGCGGAGGCTCGACCACGGGCGGCGCGGGGGCTGGCGGTGGCGGTTCGACCACAGGCGGCGCTGGCGCTGCGAACTCGATGGTCATGGGCGGCACTTGCGGGGGCACCACGGGCAGCTCTGGCGTGGGTGCCTGGCTTACCCAGTACGCCGCAGCGCCGTGCAGGGCCAGCACCAGCAGGCCCAACACCAGCTTGTCGCGGCGCTTGAGCCCGCTGACGGGCGTGCGTTGCAGGCGCAGCTGGCCCAGCGGGAGGCGAAGCGTGCGTCCAAACTCGACCAGGTCGCCCGGGGCCGGGCGCCATGGCTGGTCGTAGGCCCTGACGGCCGACTGGACATTACCCATTGATCAAACTCCTGGGGTCTCGATTCAGGTATGGCTGAATCATCGGGGCCAGAGGCTTATCTCTTAAAGTAATGTTTAAAATTATGGTTAGAACTTAAGTGCATATTGTTTTTGAAGGGTAGCGTGAAAGCCGCGGATTACGTGGGCTGTGGGTGGTCGGCGCAAACACGATGCACTGCGGGCATGCAAAATATTCGCGCAAGGCATGAGATTGCCGCGAGGGCTACGCCCTCGATCGCCGGCAAGCCAGCTCCCACAAGGTTCTGTGTCGGCCTGATCGATAGGGGCTGGCTTACCAGCCTCAATAAATCGCTGTGCCAACTCGGTCAATGTGGGAGCTGGCTCCCACAAGGTTCTGTGTCGACCTGATCGATAGGGGCAGGCTTGCCAGCCTCAATAAATCACTGTGCCAACTCGGTCAATGTGGGAGCTGGCTTGCCGGCGATGGGCTGCGAAGCAGCCCCGACAATCTGTCAGGCATAAAAAACCCGGGACCAAGCCCGGGCTTTTCATCATCAAGGGCGGCTCAGATATCCGCCACCTTCTGCCAAACCTTCGGCCGGAAGAACAACGTCTCCCCCCGCGCCAGCCCCGTCAGGCTGTCATGGTCTTTCACCACCTCGGCCTCGATCAGCTCGCTCTGCCCCTCGACTTTCAAGGTCACCCGCGTGGTAGCCCCCAACGGCCGAATGTCCCGCACCTCGGCCGCATGGTGCCCTTCGGTCTCATGCCGCGACAGCGACACTTCATGCGGGCGGAACAGCACATGGTGCCCTTCGCTCAGGGCCAGGCGGTTGGAGTCACCCAGGAAGTGGTAGACAAAGTCGTTGGCCGGCTGCTCGTACACCTCGCCCGGCGAACCGATCTGCTCGATCACACCCTTGTTCATCACCACGATACGGTCGGCCACTTCCATGGCTTCTTCCTGGTCGTGGGTCACGAACACCGAGGTCAGGTTGATGTCCTCGTGCAACCGCGCCAGCCAGCGACGCAGTTCCTTGCGCACCTTGGCATCCAGTGCACCGAACGGCTCGTCCAGCAGCAGCACCTTGGGCTCCACCGCCAGAGCACGGGCCAGGGCGATACGCTGGCGCTGGCCGCCAGACAGCTGCTCGGGGTAGCGGTCGGACAACCAGTCCAGCTGCACCATGTTCAGCAGCTCATGCACCTTCTCGGCGATCTTGCTCTCGCTCGGGCGCTCGCCCTTGGGCTTCATACGCAGGCCGAAGGCGACGTTGTCGAACACACTCATGTGGCGGAACAGCGCGTAGTGCTGGAACACGAAACCGACGTTGCGGTCACGCACGTCATGGCCGGACACATCTTCGCCGTGGAACACGATATTGCCCTGGTCCGGGGTTTCCAGGCCGGCGATGATGCGCAGCAGCGTGGTCTTGCCGCAGCCGGACGGGCCGAGCAAAGCCACCAGCTCGCCGCTGTTGATGTCTAGGTTGATGTTGTCCAGGGCCTGGAAGCTGTTGAAGCGCTTGCTGACGTTACGAACTTCGATCGACATGAATCATTCCTCCGCGGCGCTGTGGCGCAGGCGGTTAATACGGTTCTCGCTCCACTGCTTGAGCAGCAGGATGAAGAGCGCCAGGATCAGCAACAGGCTGGCCACGCTGAAGGCCGCGACGTGGTTGTACTCGTTGTAGAGGATCTCCACGTGCAGCGGCAAGGTGTTGGTCACGCCACGAATGTGGCCCGACACCACCGACACCGCACCAAACTCGCCCATGGCCCGCGCGGTACACAGCACCACGCCATAGATCAGGCCCCACTTGATGTTGGGCAAGGTCACGTGCCAGAACATCTGCCAGCCATTGGCGCCGAGCAGGCGCGCGGCCTCCTCTTCTTGCGTGCCCTGCTCCTGCATCAGCGGGATCAGTTCACGGGCCACGAACGGCACGGTGACGAAAATGGTCGCCAGGACGATGCCCGGCAGGGCGAAGACGATCTGGATGTCGTGGTCTTGCAGCCACGGCCCAAACAGGCCTTGCGCACCGAACATCAGCACGTAGACCAGGCCGGCGATCACCGGCGACACCGAGAACGGCAGGTCGATCAGGGTGACCAGGATGCTCTTGCCACGGAAGGTGTACTTGCTGACGCACCAGGCGGCGCTAACGCCGAACACCAGATTCAGCGGCACCGAGATGACCACGGCGAGCAAGGTGAGCTTCAGTGCCGACAAGGCGTCAGGTTCGAAGATCGCCTCGAAGAAGGTGCCAAAACCGTTCTTCAGCGCCTGCGACACCACGATCACCAGCGGCAGCAGCAGGAACAGGGCGAACACCAGCCAGCCAAGGCCGATCAGGATACGCCGCGAAGTGGCATTGCCACGGCGGGCGGCGTTGGCGGCCGCGCTTGCACTCAGGGATGAACTGGACATGCCGGCCTCCTTCAAGGGGTTTCGATGCGGCGCTGCAGCAAGTTGATCAGCAGCAGCAGGATGAAGGAAACCACCAGCATCAGCACGCCGATGGCGGTCGCGCCGGTGTAGTCGTACTGGTCGAGCTTGACCATGATCAGCAACGGCAAAATCTCGGTCTTCATCGGCATGTTGCCGGCAATGAAGATCACCGAACCATACTCACCCACGCCACGGGCGAAGGCCAGGGCAAAACCGGTGAGCCAGGCCGGTAGCAGGGCCGGCGCCAGAATATGACGGAACACCTGCAGCGGCTTGGCGCCCAGGCAGGCGGCGGCCTCTTCCACTTCACGCGGGATGTCGGCCAGTACCGGCTGCACCGTGCGCACCACGAACGGCAAGGTGACGAAGGTCAGCGCCAGGGTGATGCCCAGCGGGGTGTAGGCGATCTTGAAACCAAGGTCGGTGGCGAACTGGCCGACCCAGCCCGCAGGCGCGTACAGGGCGGTCAGGGCGATACCGGCAACGGCGGTAGGCAGGGCGAACGGCAGGTCGATCATCGCGTCGATGATCTTGCGCCCGGGGAAGGTGTAGCGCACCAGCACCCACGCGAGCAGGGTGCCGATCACCCCGTTGATGATGGCGGCGAACAGGGCGGTACCGAAACTCAGCTTGAGCGCGGCGATTACCCGCGGCGCACTGATGATGTTCCAGAACTGCTCCCAGGTCAGCTGCGAGGCATGAATGAACATGGCTGCCAGCGGTATCAGCACGATCAGGCTGAGGTACACCAAGGTGTAGCCCAGTGTCAGCCCGAAGCCGGGTATGACGGGAGAAATGCGGCGTGACATAAATATCCCTGGTTGAACGCACGAAGCCCGGAATCAATCCCGGGCTGGTGCAAGACTCTGAATCCCGGGGTTGCTGCGCAGCCCATCGCAGGCAAGCCAGCTCCCACAGGAATCGCGTGACCTTGGGGCCTGTGATAATCCTGTGGGAGCTGGCTTGCCTGCGATGGGCCGCAAAGCGGCCCCGCTTTTCCTTGGCGATTACTGTGCCTGATAGATCTGGTCGAACACACCGCCATCATTGAAGAATTTCGGTTGTGCAGTTTTCCAGCCACCGAAGTCCTTGTCGATGGTTACCAGGTCCAGTTTCGGGAATTGCTTGCCGAATTCGGCAGCAACTTTCTCGTCACGCGGGCGGTAGAAGTTCTCTGCAGCAATCTTCTGCCCGGCCGGGCTGTACAGGTGCTTCAGGTATTCGGTTGCAATGTCGGTATTGCCCTTTTTCTCGGCGTTCTTGTCCACCACGGCCACTGGCGGTTCGGCCAGGATCGACAGCGACGGCACGACGATGTCGAATTTGTCGGCACCACCGTCTTCCTTCAGCGCCAGGAAGGCTTCGTTTTCCCAGGCCAGCAACACGTCGCCCTGGCCGTTGTTCACGAAGGTGATGGTCGAGCCACGGGCGCCGGTATCCAGCACCGGTACGTGCTTGAACAGCTCCTGCACGTATTCCTTGGCCTTCTCTTCGCTACCGCCGGCCTTCAGGCCGTAGGCCCAGGCGGCCAGGAAATTCCAGCGCGCACCGCCGGAGGTTTTCGGGTTGGGGGTGATGACCGACACGTCTTTCTTGATCAGGTCGCCCCAGTCCTTGATGCCTTTCGGGTTGCCCTTGCGCACCAGGAACACGATGGTCGAGGTGTACGGGGTGCTGGCGTCCGGCAGGCGGGTCTGCCAGTTGTCCGGCAGGGTCTTGCCGAGCTTGGCGACTTCGTCGATGTCACCGGCCAGGGCCAGGGTCACCACGTCGGCGCGCAGGCCGTCGATCACCGCACGGGCCTGCTTGCCCGAGCCACCGTGAGACTGCTGGATCTTCACCTTGTCGCCCGGGTGGGCCTGCTGCCAGTGCTTGATGAACTCGGCGTTGTACTGCTGGTACAGCTCACGGGTCGGGTCGTAGGACACGTTCAGCAGTTCGTAGTCCTTGGCGATGGCGGAACCGGCAAAAACAGCACTGGCCAAAGCGGCAAGCGCATAACGGCGGATGGACATGGTGAAGCTCCCGATTGGCATTTTTCTAGTTTTGAATGTGAGGCGCGATCAGCCGGCCTTGTTGCCGGGCTGTTGCAGGCGGAACTTCTCCTTGCGCTCGATCTGTACGACCTGAGCGTTGTGCACAGTGATCTCCACCGCACCGAAGCGCAGGTCGCGCAAGGCGCTCTGGATTTCACGCAGAATGGTGGCTTCGTCCTGACCGTCGATGCTACGCAGAGATGCACTCATGCTCGTTCTCCTTGGAGTGAGGTGCCGGGCAGAGGTTTGAAGGGGATTTGCGCCTGGCTTGAGGGCAATAGTAGTGAGGCGGAGTTATTCTTAAAAATACTGTTTAAGAATGTTTATATAACCAAATTCAAATCACGATTTTACAGGCGACAAAAACCTCTGTGGGAGCGGGCGTGCCCGCGAATGCGGCAGTGAATCCACCATCGCATTCGCGGGCACGCCCGCTCCCACAGGGTTCAGTGTCGGGTTTTAGTGCTGTTTTCAGGCTCGCGGATCTTGTACCAGGCCACATACAACGCCGGCAGGAACAGCAGCGTCAGCAAGGTGGCTACGATGATCCCGCCAATCATGGCGTACGCCATCGGCCCCCAGAACACTTCGCGGGCAATCGGGATCATGCCCAGGCTCGCCGCCGCCGCCGTCAGCAGAATCGGCCGGCGCCGGTGGTTGGTAGCCTCCACCACTGCGTCCCACGGCGAGAAGCCCTGGGCCTCGAACTCGTCGATCTGGGTCACCAGGATCACCGAGTTGCGAATGATGATGCCCGCCAGCGCCAGAATGCCGAGAATCGCCACAAAGCCCATGGGCGTGCCCGTCGGCACCAGCGCAATGATCACGCCAATCAGCCCCAGCGGCGCCACACTCACCACCAGGAACAGCTTCTGCACGCTGTGCAGCTGGATCATCAGGAACGTGGCCATGAGGAACAGCATCAGCGGGATCACCTTGCGGATCGGCCCTTGCGCCTTGGCGCTCTCCTCCACCGTACCGCCGGTCGCCACCTCGAAGCCCACCGGCAACTTGCCGGCGAATTCGTCGATCTTCGGCTTCAGCTGGGCCACCAGGTCGGTGGGCTGGATGTCGCCATTGACCGACGCCTTGATGGTGATGGTCGGTTTGCGGTCCCGGCGCCACACCAGCGGCTGCTCCAGCTCATAACGCACCGTGGCGAACGACAGCAACGGGATCGAGGTGCCGTTGGGCGTGAGGATCTGCAGGTTCTGCAGGGTATCAGGCGAGCCGCGCTCGCTGTCTTCGGCACGGGCCACCACGTTGACCAGGTAGATGTTGTCATTGACCTGCGTGATCTGCACGCCGCTGACGATGCTGTTCATCACATTGGCCACGTCTTCCGACGACAGCCCCAGCTGGCGTGCCTTGTCCTGGGCGATTTCCACCCGCAGTACCTTACCCGGCTCGTTCCAGTCGTAGATCATCTCGCCGATGTGCTCGTTCTGGTCGAGCAAAGTGGCCAGTTCGATGGCGTGCTTGCGCACCTCGTCGATGTTGGCGCCACTGACCCGATACTGGATCGGCCGCCCTACCGGCGGGCCCATTTCCAGCGACTGCACGTTGGTACCGATGCCGACGAACTCTTCGTGCAGGATCTTCTGCAAGCGATCCATCATGGCCTGACGCTCTTCGAAGCCTTTGCTGACGATCACCAACTGCGCGTAGTACGGGTTCTGCAATTGCTGGTCGAGGGGCAGGTAGAAACGAATGGCGCCCTGGCCGATGTAGGTGCTCCAGTGCACCAGGTCCGGGTCATCCTTGATCCGCGCCTCGAAGCGGTCGACCACCTTGCGCGTCTCCTCGATCGAAGCGTTCTGCGGCAGGTTGAGGTCGACCAGGATTTCCGGGCGGTCCGAGGACGGGAAGAACTGGTTCTGCACAAAGCGCTCGCAGAAAATGGCCAACACAAACAACAGCACGGTGCCGATGATGGTCAACCAGCGGTTGCGCATGCACCACAGCAGGCCATGTTCGAAAGCCTTGCCCAGGCGGCCAGGCTCGGCTTCATGGGGTTTGACCTTGCTGCTAAGGATGTGTACGCCCAGCACGGGCGCGAAGAACACCGCCACCACCCACGACACGATCAGCGCCACGGCAATTACGGCAAACAGGGTGTAGGTATATTCACCGGCCGAACTGGCGTTCAGGCCGATCGGCACAAAGCCGGCCACGGTTACCAGGGTGCCGGTCAGCATAGGGAACGCTGTGGAGGTGTAGGCAAACGTCGCCGCCTGCTCCTTGCTTTCACCCATCTCCAGCCGCGTGACCATCACCTCCACGGTGATCATCGCATCGTCCACCAGCAGGCCAAGCGCAATGATCAGCGCCCCCAGCGAAATCCGCTGCATGGTGATGCCGCTGTACTCCATGAACACGAACACCATGGCCAGCACCAGCGGGATCGAACACGCCACCACCAGGCCTGCGCGCACGCCCAGGCTGATGAAACTCACCCCCAGTACGATCACTACCGCCTCGAACAGCGCGCTGGTGAAGCCGCCGACGGCCTGCTTCACCACCACCGCCTGGTCCGACACGGTGTGTACCCCAACGCCTACCGGCAAGTCCTCGACCACTTTGTCCATGCGCTTTTTCAGCGCCGCACCGAACACCTGGATATTGCCCCCGGCCTTCATGCCGATGGCCAGCCCAAGCGCAGTCTGGCCGTTGTAGCGGAACATGGGTGACGGCGGGTCGACATACCCGCGTTCGATATCCGCAATATCCGCCAGGCGGAAGAAGCGGTCATTGATGCGCAGGTTGACCGTTTCCAGGTCTTTTTCCGAGGCGAACTGCCCGGTGGTGCGCACCGAAATGCGCTCGGGGCCCGCCTCGATCACGCCGGCCGGGGTTACGGCGTTCTGCGATTGCAAGGCCTGCATGACCTGACGCTGGTCGATGCCCAGCGCGGCCAGCTTGCGGGTGGAGAAGTTCAGGTACAGCACTTCATCCTGGGTACCGACCAACTCGATCTTGCCGATGTTGGGCACATCGCGGACCTCAGCCCTGGCTTGCTCCACGTAATCGCGCAACTGGCGCAGGGTGAGTCCATCGGAGGTAAACGCGTAGATCGAGCCGAATACATCACCGAATTCGTCGTTGAACGCAGGCCCCTGGATGCCCTGAGGGAACTGGCCGCGAATGTCCTGGATCTTCTTGCGCACCTGGTACCAGATGTCCGGGATGTCCTTGGCCTTGGTGGTGTCGCGCAGGTACACGTAGACCGTGGATTCACCCGGCCGGGTATAGCTTTTGGTGTAATCGAGGGAATCGAGTTCTTCGAGCTTCTTTTCGATGCGGTCGGTGACCTGGTACAGCGTCTCGTCCTGGGTTGCGCCTGGCCAACGGGTCTGGATCACCATGGTCTTGATGGTGAACGACGGGTCTTCCTCACGGCCCAGGTTGAAATAGGAAAAAATCCCCATCAGCAGGCCAACGAACATCAGGTACCAGACGAAGGATTGATGCTTGAGTGCCCAGTCGGACAGGTTGAAGCTTCCTTTCATTGCGCATCCTCGTCGAAGGTGACCTTCTGGCCAGGCTTGAGACTGTTCACACCTGCGGTCACGACGCGCTCGCCGGGTTGCACGCCCGAGGTCAGTACGATGCTGTCGGCGGTGCGGTCGATCAACGCCACGTCACGGGTGGCCACTGTCTTCTGCTGCGTGTCGATCACCCATACCTGGGTTTTGCCGTCACGTTCCAGCAAGGCACTCGCGGGCAACTCGCTGCGTGGCGTCACTTCCGAGCTCAAGGTCACGCTGATGGCGGTGCCCAGGTGGAACGCCGCCGGTGTGCTGGCCAGGGTCAGGCGGGCGCGCCGGGTGCGGGTGGTGGCGTCGGCCTGGGGTTCCAGCTCGCGCAGGCTGGCCGTTGTGTTGATGGTCGGGTCCAGTTGCGAGGCAACGGTAAAGGTCAGGCCCTGGCTCAACTGCTCGGCCAGGCCGATCGGCAGGTCGATCACCGCCTCTTTCACATCCGGCCGGGCCAGGGTTACCACGGCCTGGCCTGCGGTGACGGTTTGCCCGGCTTCGGCCTGCCAGGCGGTGATCACGGCAGCGTGGTCGGTGCGCAAGGTGCTGTAGTCGAGCTGGTCACGGGCCTGGCTGAGCGCAGAGCGCGCCTGTTCCAGCGCAGCACTGGTGGTTTTCAGGTTGGTCTGGGCGATATCCAGCTGGGCCTGGGCACCCACGCCGCGGTCGTACAGCTGCTGCTGGCGGCGGGCATCAGCCTGGGCGTTGATCCACTGGGCCTGCACCTTGGCCAGGTCGCCTTCGGCGGCGCGCAGCTGATTCTGCTGGTCGGTCGGGTCGAGCGTGGCCAATGTGTCGCCCGGTTTCACCTGGGCGCCCACATCCAGCCAGCGGCGGGCGATTCGCCCGGAAACCCGGAAGCCCAGTGTGCTTTCAAAGCGCGCCTGAATGCTGCCAGCAAAACGCCCCAGTTGCGACTGCACCTGGGGTTCTACCTTCACCGACAGCACAGGCCGAATCGGCTCTGGCGCCTCGTCCTCGCTGCTGCAACCCACCAGCAGCACGCCAGCCGACAGCATCAGCAGCAGGCGCTTCATAGCTCACCCCCTTGGGCCTTGGCGTCGACCTTCTGCACCTGCATGCCGGGGTGCAGCAACTGGCCGCCATTGACCACCACGGTCTCGCCGCCTTTCAGGCCGCTGGCGACCACGATCTTGCCGGTGAGGTAACGGCTGACCTCGACCTTGCGCAGCTCAACCTTGTCACCCTCGCCCACCACCCACACGGCAGGCTCATGCAGGGCTTTTGTCAGAGCCGACCACGGTAGCTCGATGCTGGGCCGGCCCTGGGCATTGGTGGTGGCGGTGACCGGTGCGCCCAACTGCATGCCCGCGGGCACATCTTTCAGGCCTACCTTGACCTGCACCGTGCCGCTTTGCGCCGATACCGTGGGGGTAATTTCACGCACGAAGCCATGCGCCTGGACTTTGGGGTTATCCAACAGGCTGACAATCACCCCGGCATCGCTGGGCGGCGCCACCAGCAGCGATTCGTACACGTTGAACACGGCATCACGGTCGCCATCGGTGGCCAGGCTGAAGATGGGCATGGTGGCCTGCACCACCTGGCCGACTTCGGCCTGGCGCTCGGTGATGACCCCGGCGGCCTCGGAGACCAGTGCGGTGTAGCTGAGCTGTTCGTTGGCGTTGGCCAGTTGCGCCTGGGCGGCCTTGAGCGCGCTCTGGTTGCTGCGCAACGCGGCTTCGGCAGAATCGTATTCACTTTGGCTGGTATAGCCCTTGGGCAGCAGTTTTTGCTGGCGTACAAAGGCGGCGCTGGTCTGGGTGACCCGTGCCTGGGCGGCGAACACCTCGGCCTTGGCGGAGTCGACGTTGTTTTGCAGGTCTTTCGGGTCCAGCCGCGCCAGCACCTGATTGGCTTTTACGTGATCACCCACATCCACGCTGCGCGAAATGATCTTGCCGCCTACGCGGAACGACAGGTCAGTCTGCACCCGCGCTTGCACATCGCCCGTCAGGGTGACCCTGGCAGCGAAATCGGTGGGTTGAACCTGTTGCACACCGACCCGAGGCAGCGTCTCGGGGACCTCTTCCTTGCTACAGCCGGTGAGCATGTACAGCAGCCCCAGGCAAACGACCGACAGCGGACGCATCAACGCCATGCTGGCTCCTTGCTTGCGCACAAATGATTTGTGGGATGCGACTGTCAGCGTAGTTCAGGGTTCGATAAACATCACTGGCGGCGAACAACCGGGCATTTTCGGCGCCTGTGCGGGCCCTTTCGCGGGCTCGCCCGCTCCCACAGGGAAAGCCCTGTGCTGTACTTGTGGGAGCGGGCATGCCCGCGAAGAGGCCGGAACAGGTCAGACCTGAACTGAAGCCCTGTTCAGCCCCAACTCAATGTCATCGATCAGTGCTTTGGCAAAGCCACTCAGGATTCGCGCTGCGCTACCGGCCAACCGGTCATTTTCCATCTCGGCTTCGGTCGTAAGGTGGTTGATGCATCCGAGCATCACTGACAGTTCGGAGAAGGCATGGTTGAAGGGGATATTGGCCTGGACGCGGAAGAGGTCCATGCAGGTTTCTTGGCCGACGGTGGTGGTGCTAGTTGGATGGTTAGTCATGATGGATCTCCTATATCTGGTCAAGGAGCTGCCACCTTCATCTTTCTCACGGATCAGGGCGGCAGCCGTACGCGAGGTGAGAAACCGCGGATATAGGAACGCAGCCAGACGTAAGCCTGCCCGCGCACGGCTGCCATGACGAAGCACTATATCGTTGGGTTCTCACACCCAGTCACCGAAGTGGCGACCCAACGACGTTATCCCTGGGGCATTTCCCCTACAACAGAGCAGCTTCCACACGGCTCGTAGGATAATTCCCAAGCTGCTCTGACTGAAGCATTGGGTTTGATTTGATGAAAAGTCGTACGGCTTGAGGGCCCTTTCGCGGGCTTGCCCGCTCCCACAGGGATGGACTGCCCCCCAAAAGTTGGACAGTTTTAGCCAGTGGTCTGAGTCCTGTAGCTCACAGGGCTCAGGCCATTGAGTTTC
>NZ_QKMQ01000021.1:0-128598 GCF_003208145.1 Pseudomonas sp. RV120224-01b
CAGCTCAAGCACTCAAGCAGGCTGCATCCAATGCTCGTAATGACAAGGGTTTCATTGGTGCATCGCACCGAGCCAGGCTGACTCGAATGGATACCAGCTGCGCCATCAAAGCCACTGCCCACCAGTTGGCACGACTGGTGTACAACCTGCTAACCAAGAAACAGGCTTATGTCGAAAAAGGTCTTGAGGAATTCGAAGCCAGGAGCCAAGACCGACAGGTCCGGGCTTTGCTTCGCAAAGCCCGGAAACTGGGGTACCAACTGGTGGCTGCCTGAGTGCTTAAAAAACAGTGGGTTGCATTTTGTTTGATGAGAGCTGGCTTGCCGGCGATTGGGCCGCAAAGCGGCCCCCGTGCGCAGATCTATCAGGCAGTCCCGATCTCCCCGCCATCATTACGCTGAATCACCACCGTCGAAGCCCGCGGCCGTACTGTGGCCCCGGCCGGGGTAGCATCGGTCGCCTTGTCGGTATACGGCCAGTTCCCCGGGTGCTGAATGTTCACGAACATTGTCTTGTTGTCCGGGGTAAAGGTAATCCCGGTCACCTCACACTCATTCGGCCCAACGAAGAAGCGGCGCAGGTTCACCTGATTCTGCGCGTTCACCGGCACCTGCTTGCCACTGGCATCCACCAGGTCAGAAGGAATCACTGCCAGCAGCTGGTCGTTGGTGTAATCAGTGAGGGTGCTTTCACCGTTGTCAGTCTCGAACCACAGCACGCCACGGCTATCGAAGCTCATGCCGTCGGGGCTGGCGAACTGGTTCAGTTCGGTCAGGCCGGAACGGTTGATATCGGCAGTACCGGCGGCGTTGGCGCCGAACACGAAGATGTCCCAGGTGAAGCTCAGCTGGTCGTCGCTGTCGTGCCAGCGAATGATGTGGCCATGGCGGTTCGGGCCGCGCGGGTTGGCCGCATCGACCTTTTCCGGGGTGCGCGCGCTGTTGTTGGTCAGGGTCAGGTATACATCGCCGTTCAGCGGGTTGACCGTGGTCCATTCCGGGCGGTCCATCGGCGTTGCGCCCACGGCATCGCCGGCGCCACGGGTGTTGAGGATGATGCCTGGCAAGTCACCATACAGCGCACCCAGGGTGCTGCCGTTAGTGGTAGCGGTGTTCACATCCAGCAGCAGCCATACGCCGGTGCCGTCGGCATTGAAGCGGGCCACGTAGAGCTTGCCCTGGTCAAGGTACTTGGCACCGGTGGCCAGGCGGTCGGCCGGGGTGGCGTCGGCGGCGTCCCACACGGCGGTGGACACCCACTTGTACAGGTACTCGTTGTTCGAGTCGTCACCCATGTACCACACCAGCGGCTTGCCGGCGACCGGCAGGCCTGGGGCGCAGCCCTCGTGGCGGAAGCGGCCCAGGGCGGTGCGCTTGGTGGCCAGGGTGCTGCTGTTGTACGGGTCGATTTCGACGATGTAGCCGTAGGTGCTGGCTTCGTTGCGGTAGTCGTCGGTAGCGCTGGTGCCTTTGACGGTAACGTCGAAACGGGCAAATTCGTCGGCCACCTCAGTGCTGTCGCCAGCTGCGGTTTCCCATTTGTATTGGCCGCTGGAGGTGCCCACGCCAATGCGGCGCTGGTCTTCGGGGCGGGTACCCTTGTTGACGAAAATGCCTGGCCAGTTCTCTTCGCAGGTCAGGTAGGTGCCCCACGGGGTGTAGCCGTTGCCGCAGTTGTTGTTGGTGCCACGGCAATGGGTGCCGGCGGTGGAGTACTTGGTTTTGACGTGGTCGGTACCGCGCAGCGGGCCAGTGATTTCCATGCGCGAGGCGGTGGTGAAGCGGCGGTTCAGCGGGTCGTTGTCGACCACCTGCCAGCGTCCGCTGACTTTCTGCAGGCGCACCACGCCAGCCCCGTGGGCGTTGATTTCCTTGCGTACTTCCTCGACCGGACGCTTGCCATTCACGTCGGTGGTGGGGCCGGCCGGGTGCAGGGCAGCGGTGTCGATGTATTCGAAGTTGATCGCCAGCAAGCCGTCTTCCGAGCTGCCGTTGATGGGGAAGAAGTGCATGCCGTCATGGTGCATGCCCATGGCATTGGCCTGGTCGGTCGAGGTGTTGCTGCCGTCAGACTTCCACGGGTTGCCGTTGCTGTTGATTGGCGTACCCCACGGCGCCAGCACATAGGCGCTGTAGCCGGCGGCCACCACGCAGGCGTCGGTGCGCGAGCCCGGGATGGACTGGAAGCCCAGCGCCAGTTTCGGTACCTCTGGTTCGGTAACAGGCGGCTCGGTCACCGGTGGCTCGGTGACCGGATCATCGTGATCGGAACCACCACCGTCGAAGCAGCCTGTCAGGCCGGTACCGGCGATCATGGCGATGGCGGCGCCCAGGCTGCCACGCATCACGCTGCGGCGGCTGAGGTAGGCGTCCATGACGTTGGCCATCGGCAGGTTGCCGCTTTGGTTCCGGTTCAGGTTGTCGCCGGTATCTCGACTCATCAGGGTGTCCTTATATTGGCTGAGTTAGAGGAAACCGCGACTTTAGTGCGCAAATATGATGATTCATTGGCAGAAATGTTAACGGGGTTTTAAAACGGCCCGCTCTTAGAACATTCGCTGACAGATCGATTTGGAATGACTGTCGGAATTCTGCCATCAAACTGTAATGCCAACGCCGCAACATCCGGAGCCCTGAATGAACATGGATAAGGATGGCGGGTTCGATGGCAAGCAGCATGCACAGGCGCGAAGTGATCAGCTGGATGGGTGTCGGGGCCATGGCCCCGCTGCTCGGCGCCTGTTCTGCTTTCCCTGCACAGCAGGGCGGTAACGCCCACCTCGACCTGCTGTACGTGGCCGATACCCTCGATGCCCGCCAACCTGGCCAGGCGGTGGTGCCGGCGACTCGGCTGGGGCCGGTCAGCCACCTGGGCCGCGCACCTTGGATGACCGGCAGCAGCGCCAGCCTGGCCTACCCGCAACTGGCGCCGTTGCTCGATGCCAGCCAGGCAACTGCAGCCCAGCTGGGCGGTTTTGCCGTGCTGGCGGCGTTGCTGGAGCAACTGCGGGCGGAGGCCGGTGCAGGTAACAGCCTGACCCTGGAAAACGGCCAAGGCTGGAATGGCAGTGGCCTGGCCTACCTGACTCAAGGTGAGAGCGGCGTTCAAGGCAGCCAGCTGCTGGGCAGTGAGGTGCGTGTCAGCAGCGATGAACGCGTGCTGTGGCCGCAGCGTAGCCATGGGCTGTATCGCCAGGCTAGCGCTATTACCTTGGGCGCCGGGCTGGCGGACGCGCAACGTCAGGCACTGGGGCTGGAGGCCTTGCACGTCTTCGAGCGCGGCGGTGCCCGCATTGCCGTGGTCGGCGTGACTGACCCTTACGCCCAGGACCAGAAAGCCTCCCTGAAACTGTGGTACCAATCATTACAACCCGTGTTCGAGCAAGCCCGGCGCGAAGCCGACCTGGTGGTGGCCATGGCCGACATAGGCACAGGCCCTGGCTTGTGGCTGGCCGAGCGGGTGCCGCAAATCGACGTGTTGTTGTGTGCCCGTGGCCAGGACCTGTGGCCGGCGCCGGTCGAGGTCACCCAGGCCAGTGGCCGGCGCGTGCCGGTGCTGTTCGCCGGTTGCCGGGGCAGCGGCGCCTTCCGCCTGCGTTGTCAGCGAGTGGCTGGCGCATGGCAATTCGATGGGCGTTTCTTCCCGGCCTTCGAACAGCAACTGTCACCCGCCGCGCAACTGCGGGTGGGGCAACTGCAGGCTACCTTGCGCCAGCAACGCGCCGGCCATGCGGCCTGGCTCGACCAACCGCTGGCCCGTGCGCCACAGGCTTTGTGGCGCCGCGACACCCGTGGCGGCAGCTGGGACCGCTTGCTGCATCAAGCGTTGGCCGATGAAAGCAGCATGCCCGTGCTGCTGCCGGGCCTGCGCTATGACTACCCGCTGCCCGCAGGTGCCCCCATCACCCGCGAACACCTGATCAGCCTGACTGGTGGCTACCCGGCCCCGGTGGTCGAAGCGCCGGCCCGGCAGGTGGAGCAAGTACTGGAGAACGCCGCAGAGCAACTGTTCGGCGACCCGCTACTGCTGGACAACAGCCAAGACCTGCCACGCTGGCAGAGCCAGGCCTGGGGGGTCAGCTACAGCCCGCAAGGCAAGCGCATCACAGGGCTGGAGCCGGTGCAGGGCTTGTGCCGCACCTTTGGCCTGCAGTTTGAAAGCCAGGCGGGCGAGCCCCTGTGGCAGCGGGTTGAAGCCTGGCTCGCCCGTCAGGCACCCGGCTGGCAACTGATGCCGTTGCAATGGCCAGACGTGCGCTATGTGCAGGGGCACCCGGGCTGGCACCCACGGCAGTTGGCTTCGTGACGTTCGCTTCGCGCCTGCTCTCGGGCGCAGGCCTGACCTTGGCAGGCTGGCTGGCTGCCCAGTGCGTGCTGCAACTGAGCCGCCAGCCACAACCGGCGACAGCACCTGCGGTGGCTGTCGGTCCGTTGCCTGGGCTGATGGTCGGTAACTGGCAGGCGCCCATCGACGACGGTGCAATCGCCATTACCCGCCTGCCACTGCAATACCTCGGGGGCCTGAAGGCTGAGCCACTGGCCTCCAGCGTGGTGGTGCTGCGCTACGGCGAGCAAGTACGCACGCTGGCGCGTGGCCAACGCCTGGCGCCGGGGATCGTGCTGCAGGACATCGACAGTGATGGCCTGATTTTCAACAACCAGGGGCGGCGCGAACGCCTGCCCTGGCCGCCACGCCCTGCCGTGACCGGCTTCAAGCGGCAAGGATGAACGATGCCTGTTAGATACTGCGTGGCGGCTGCGCTGAGCCTGGTGCTGTCCCTGGCCTGCGCCGAAGAGCCGGTGTTCGATGACAACGGTACGCCAATGTACGAGGTGAACTTCGTCGACACCGAACTGGGCGAGTTCATCGACAGCGTGTCGCGCATTACCGGTACCACGTTCATCGTCGACCCCCGGGTAAAGGGCAAGGTCACTGTGCGCACCGTCGACCTGCACGATGCCGATGCCATCTACGACATTTTCCTCGCGCAGTTGCGCGCCCAGGGCTATGCCACCGTCGACCTGCCCAACGGCAGTGTGAAGATCGTCCCCGACCAGGCCGCGCGCCTGGAACCGGTGCCGGTGGAGGCGGGCGGGCAGCAAGGCGAAGGCAGCGACAGCGTGGCTACCCGCGTATTCAATGTGCGCAACGCCGCCAACGAACAGGTGCTGGGCATCCTCAAACCCCTGATCGACCCACGCGTTGGAGTGATCACCCCGTACCCGGCAGCGCACCAGTTGGTGGTTACCGACTGGCGCAGCAACCTCGACCGCATCGGTAGCCTGCTGCGCCAGCTCGACCGCCCGCAAGAGGCGCCAAGCAATGGCAGCACCCAGGTGATCTACCTGCGCCATGCCAATGCCGGTGAAGTGGTCAAAGTGTTACGCGGGCTCAGCCAGGAGGGTGCGGTGCCGGCTGAAGGAGCGGGTGAAGGTGAGGGTAAGGACAGGCCCGTGGTGGCTACCAGTGGTGGCCCGGGCATTCGCCTTGAATACGAAGAAGGCACCAACGCTGTGGTGATGGTCGGCCCCGACAGCGAACTGGCCGCCTACCGCGCCATCGTCGAGCAGTTGGATATTCGCCGTGCCCAGGTGGTGGTGGAAGCGATCATTGCCGAGGTGTCCGATAGCAGCGCCCAGGAGCTGGGCGTGCAATGGCTGTTTGCCGACGAAAAGTTCGGCGCCGGCATCGTCAACTTCGGCAGCAACGGGGTGAATATCGCCAACATCGCCGGGGCGGCTGCCAGTGGCGACAACGAGGCGCTTGGTGACTTGTTGTCCGCCACTACCGGCGCCACGGCGGGCATTGGCCATTTCGGCGGCGGGTTCAACTTCGCCATGCTGGTCAATGCGCTAAAGGGCAAGAGTGGTTTCAACCTGCTGTCTACGCCTACTTTGCTGACCCTGGACAACGCCGAGGCCTCCATCCTGGTCGGCCAGGAGGTGCCCTTTGTCACCGGTTCGGTCACACAGAACAACGCCAACCCGTACCAGACCATCGAACGTAAAGAGGTCGGGGTGAAGCTGCGTATCAAGCCGCAGATCAACGTCGACAACAGCGTGCGCCTGGACATTGTCCAGGAGGTGTCATCGATCGCCGAGTCCAGCGCGGCCAGCGATGTGATCACCAACAAGCGCGAGATCAAGACCAAGGTCATGGTCGAGGACAACGGCCTGGTGATCCTCGGCGGCCTGATCAGCGACGAACTGAGCACCAGCAACCAGCGCGTGCCGCTGCTCGGCGACATCCCTTATCTGGGCCGGCTGTTCCGCTCCGACGCCACCAAGAATACCAAGCAGAACCTGATGGTGTTCATCCGCCCGCGCATCTTGCGGGACGGGCCGAGCCTGGCCGGGCTTAGCGAAGACAAGTACCGCACCTTGCAGCAGACCACGCCGCTGCAACTGCCGGACCTGGCCGAGGGCACCCCTTTGTTGCAGGTATTCCCCGCCAGCCGCGCGCGCCTGGAAGGCGGTGACTGGTGATGCTGCCATATCGCCAGGCACGGCAAAGCGGGGTGGCCATGGCCCCGGCGGCGGAGGGCTGGCAGCTGTGGCTACGGCGTGATGCCGACAGCGCCCAGTTGCAGGAGCTGCTGCGTGTACATGGCCAGCCCAGTGCGCTGGAATATCTGGAACCCGCCGTGTTCGACGAGCGCCTGGGCCAGTTGTATGAGGTGGGTGATGCCGCCACTGAAGCGCTGATCGAAGGCATCGGTGACCAGGTCGACCTGGACAGCCTGATGAGCGAGATGCCGCGCATCGAAGACCTGCTGGAAAGCGATGACGAAGCCCCGGTCATCCGCCTTATCAATGGCCTGTTCGGCCAGGCCCTGCGCCTGCGCGCCTCGGACATCCATATCGAAACCTTCGAGCAGAGCCTGGTGGTGCGCCTGCGGGTCGATGGGCACCTGCGCGAAGTGTTGCGCCCACCGCGAGCGCTGTCGGCCATGCTGGTGTCGCGGATCAAGGTCATGGCGCGCCTGGACATCGCCGAAAAGCGCCAGCCCCAGGACGGCCGTATCACCTTGCGTGCAGCAGGCCGTGAAGTGGATGTGCGGGTTTCGACCTTGCCCGGCATTCATGGCGAGCGGGTGGTCATGCGCGTGCTCGACAAGCAGGCCAGCCTGCTGGCGCTGGATAACCTGGGCATGCCGCCCGCCGTGTTACAGGGCCTGCGCAGTTGCCTGACGCGCCCCAACGGCATCGTGCTGTCCACTGGCCCGACCGGCTCGGGCAAGACCACCACCCTGTACGCCAGCCTCAATAGCCTCAACGATGGCAGCCGCAATATCCTCACGGTCGAGGACCCCGTTGAATACGCCATCGCCGGCATTGGCCAGACAGCCATCAACCCGCGTGCCGGGCTGACGTTTGCCAGTGGCCTGCGCGCCATCCTGCGCCAGGACCCGGACGTGATCATGCTCGGTGAAATCCGCGACCAGGAAACCGCGCAGATCGCGGTACAGGCCAGCCTCACCGGCCATCTGGTGCTGTCCACCCTGCACACCAACAGCGCCGTGGGGGCGGTAACCCGTCTGCGCGACATGGGCATCGAGCCGTTCCTGATCGCCTCGTGCCTGCGTGGTGTGCTGGCCCAGCGCCTGGTACGGCGCTTGTGCCGTTGCGCCGTGTCGTACCCGCTGCAACCTGCCGAGCGTGAGCTGTGGCCAGAGCTGGCGGCACTGGGCAGCAGCTACCACGCGGTGGGCTGCGAACAGTGCCAGGGCAGCGGTTATGTCGGGCGCCTGGGCCTGTACGAATTCATCGAGCTGGATGCCGGTTTGATCGGTCTGCTCTACGACGGCGCCAGTGAACTGGCCATGCAGGATTACCTGGCCGAGCGCCGCCAGAGCCTGGTGGCGATGGCCAGTGATTGCCTGGCGCGTGGCGAGACCAGCCTGGCCGAAGTGCTGCGTGTGGTACAGGGCTAAGGCATGCCGACGTATCGCTACCAGGCCGTCGACCTCGCCGGCAAAGCGCACAAGGCCAGCCTGCAAGCCGACAGCGAGCGCCATGCACGCCAGTTGTTGCGTGAGCAGGGCCTGTTCGCCCGCCAGTTGCAGCGCCAGGAAGCGGGAGCCCGGCAAGCCAGGCGCCAGCGTTTAAGCCGCGCCCAGCTCTGTGAACTGACCCGCCAGCTGGCGACCCTTATCGGGGCTGGCATCCCCTTGGTCGATGCGCTGGCTACCCTTGAACGCCAACTGCGCCAGCCGGCCCTGCACAGTGTGCTGGTGGCCCTGCGTGGATCGCTCGCCGAAGGCCTGGGCCTGGCCCGCAGCCTGGCGCGCCAGGGGGCGCCGTTCACGGGTTTGTATTGCGCACTGGTCGAGGCCGGCGAGCGTTCCGGGCGCCTGGCACAGGTGCTTACACGGTTGGCCGACCACCTGGAGCAGGTACAACGCCAGCAACACAAAGCCCGTACTGCGCTGATCTACCCCACCGTCTTGATGGGCGTGTCACTTGCCGTGGTCGTCGGCCTGATGACCTTCGTCGTGCCCAAACTCACCGAACAATTCGCCCACGCAGGGCAAAGCCTGCCACTGATCACCTCGCTGCTGATCGGCCTGAGTCAGGGGCTGGTACACGCCGGGCCGTGGTTGTTGGGGGTGGCGTTGGTGCTTGGCGTGCTCGGCGGCTGGTTGCTGCGCAAGCCGCATTGGTGCTTGCGCCGCGACCAGTTGCTGCTGCGCCTGCCGCGCATCGGCAGTCTGCTGCAGGTGCTGGAAAGCGCCCGCCTGGCGCGCAGCCTGGCGATTCTCAGTGGCAGTGGCGTGGCCCTGCTAGAAGCCTTGCAAGTGGCCACCGAAACCGTCGGCAACCGGCGCATCCGGCTGGCCATGGAGCAGGTGCGCCAGCAAGTGCAGGGCGGTACCAGCCTGCACCGAGCGCTGGATGCCAGCCAGCAATTCCCGCCGCTACTGGTGAACATGGTCGGCAGCGGCGAGGCCAGCGGCACCCTGGCCGACATGCTCGAACGCGTGGCCGACGACCAGGAGCGCGGCTTTGCCCGCCAGGTGGATACCGCCATGGCGCTGTTCGAACCCCTGATGATCCTGGTGATGGGCGCCGTGGTGCTGTTCATCGTGCTGGCGGTGCTGTTGCCGATCATGCAACTCAACCAGGGCCTGCAACTGTGACGACAAGGAGCTTTGCCATGCTGCATCGACGCAACCGCCAGCGCGGTTTCACCCTCATGGAAATCATGGTGGTGATCTTCATCATCGGCCTGCTCATCGCCGTGGTCGCGCCCAGCGTGCTGGGCAACCAGGACAAGGCCATGAAACAGAAGGTGATGGCCGACCTGGCCACCCTGGAGCAGGCGCTGGACATGTACCGGCTGGACAACCTGCGTTTCCCCAGCAGCGAGCAGGGCCTGGGCGCCCTGGTGAAAAAACCGAGCCAGGAGCCGCTGCCACGGGCCTGGCGCAGCGATGGTTATGTGCGCCGCCTGCCGGAAGACCCGTGGGGCACTCCGTACCAGTACCGCATGCCCGGTGAGCATGGTCGGGTGGATGTTTACTCGCTGGGTGCGGATGGCCTGCCGGGCGGTGAAGGCCAGGATGCCGACCTGGGTAACTGGGAACTGTAAAGGTGCGCCGTCAGCGGGGCTTCAGCCTGATCGAATTGCTGGTGGTGCTGGCCATCGCCGGCCTGATGACGGGCCTGGCGGTGGCCGGGCTTGGCAGCGGTCAAGCCAATGTCGACCAGGCGTTGCAGCGCCTGGCGGCCGAAACCCGAGCGCAGGCCGCGTTGGCCCGACATGCCGGGCAACTGCGCGGGCTGCGCTGGAATGGCCAGCGTCCGGAGTTTGTGCGGCGCGAGGGGAATGCCTGGGTCGTCGAAGCCGTTGCGGTGGGTGACTGGCCCAAGGGCTTGCAGCCGGACTGGCCCGCCAGCCCGCAGCCGCGCCTGATGTTCACGCCGCATGGCTGGGCACAGCCGGGCAGCGTGATCTGGCGCTGGGCCGATGGCAGCCAGCAATGGGCCTGGGGCCGCGATGGTCGCTTGCAGGTGGCGCCATGAAGCAACGTCAGCGTGGCTTCACCTTGCTGGAGGTGACCGTAGCCTTGGCGATCGCTGCTGTGCTGGCGGTGATCACCAGCCAGGTCCTGCGTCAGCGCCTGGCTGTGCAGGACAACCTGCAGCAGCATCGCCTTGGCCTGCTGTGCGCGCGTGAGCTGCAAACCCGCTTCGCCGTCGAGCAGTTCTGGCCTGCCGCCAGTCAGGCTAACGGCGAGCTGAGCCAGGGCGGCCAGCCGTGCCATTGGCAACTGCACCTGCGCCGCACCGGCGTGCGCGACCTGCGCCGGGGCGAGCTGCAACTGTTCGCCGACCGTGACCAGCGCCTGCCGCTGGGCCAGTACACCGTGTTTCTGGAGCGCCCATGACTTACAGAGATCGTGGGGCTTGCACGATCCCTGTGGGAGCGGGCATGCCCGCGAATCAGGCGACTCGGTGGATGGCACCGGCTATGCCGGTGTTCGCGGGCGCGCCCGCTCCCACAGGATGCCAGTGTCTCCAACAGCAGAGAGTCCAGCCCATGAAGCGCCGCCAGGCCGGCCTGACCCTGATCGAGCTGATGGTGGCCCTGGCCCTGACAGCCTTGCTCGGCATCATGCTCGCCGCCTTGGTCAACGGCTGGCTCAAGGTCCGCGAACGCCTTCAGGTGACCACCCAACAAACCTCGGTGCTGGACTTCTGCCTGGCCTTGGAGCGCCGCTTCGACAGCCCGGTGCTGCGCCGGCTCTATGACCAGCGCCTGCCCTTGGCCAGCCGCTGGCTGGACTGGCAACCGGCAAGCCATCAGTTGCAATGGGTCGCTGCCACCGGCCTGCCAGAGGCCGAGGGCGGCTCGCGCCTGCAGCGCCAACGCTTGCGCTTCGAGGCCCGCGACCAACGCCTGCTGCTGGAAAGCTCGGCCGAGCTGTACGCGGCCGCCGCCCCGCGCTGGATACAACGCGAACAGCTCGACCGTGTCAGCGGGATGAACGTTCTTTATTACCAGGGCGGCCGCTGGCTGACCTGGCCTTCCGACCAGCCCGCGCATCCCGGCCGTGGTGTGCGCCTGGAATTGCAGCGTGATGGAGCACCCTATGTCTGCACGTTCGCCCTCCCGTGGGGGCGCTCATGAAATTTGAATGGCGGCGACGAACGCCGGCTCAGCCGTGGTTGTTGCTGCGCCCCGGCGTTGTCTGGCACTGGGCACTGACCGAGAGCGGCGTCGTGCAGCGCCAAGGGCAGGGTGAGCCACCGGCGAACCTGCAAGCCCGGGTTGCACTGATTCTGCCTGCCGAGGCGTGCAGCTGCTTCCGCGTACCGGCTCCACCGGGGCTCAAGCGTGAAGAGTGGTCGTTGCTGCTTGAGGACTGCTTGCTGCAACCGCCGGACGAAGTGGCCTGTGCCTGCCTGGCCCGAGAACCCGGCCACCTTCGTCTGCTGGTGGTGGCACGCCAGAAACTGGAGGGCTGGCGCGGGCAGTGTGCCGCATGGGGCTTGCAAGTGGAGCGTTGCTGGGCAGAGCCGCAGTTGCTACCTGCGGTAGAAGCAGGCACTGCCTGGCACTGGCAGCGCCCACCCGGCATGTCCTTGTACACAGGGTTGGGCGAGGACGAACAGGAGCACTGGCTGGCGTGGCCGGATGCACTGGGAGAAATGCCGCAGCAACCTTGGGCACACCTGCAAAAGGTGCCACTGAGTGGCGACTGGCCAAGCGCGCTGGCGCCCCTCGATTCGCTGCCTGGCTTGTTCGAGCGTGGCCGCAAGGCACCTTCATTGCCTGTTGTTTCGCGTCCGCAGCAACGGCTGTTGGCGGCTTGCCTGGTACTGGCGGCAGTATGGGGCAGCCTGTGGTTGAGCCAGCAATGGCGCCAGGCGCAACTCTGGCGCGCCCAGGTCATTGCCGTGACCGGCGAACAGGCCAGCCCACGGCATGCCGCTCAGGCCCTCAAGCGCCTGCGTGAAAGTGGGTTGCAACAGCAAGTGCGCACACGCCAGCTCGAAGACCTGCAGGCAACGTTGCAGGCGTGGCTGCGGGATCACCCCGGCTGGCGCCTGCAAGCCGTGCGCTTCGATGGCCAGCGCTGGCAGCTGCGCCTGGAAGGCGACGGCGCAGCGCCACCCTGGCAGGAAATCGCCAAGGCCGCCGATGCTGCCGTTGAGGTTCAAGGTGGCGAAGTGGTCTTCGATTTGGGAGCCGCAGCATGAACCGGGACTGGATACAGCGTCATCGGCTGAAGTTGGCCTGGTTGCTGATTGCCGTGTTGCTGGCCTTCCTGGCGCTGCGCTGGGGCTTGGCGCAATGGCGTGAAGTCAGCCAGTGGCGAGGGTTGGCTGAGCAAGCCGCCAGTTTGCAGGGGGGGCCTGGCTTGAGCATGGAACGTCTGAAGCAGTCGGCCGAGGCGCGGCGGGTGGCGCTGGCCGAGGTCGATGAGCAAGGCAAAACCTGGCACCTGCGCGGGCAGGTGGCCGATGAGCGGTCGCTGCAGGACTGGTTGCAGGCCCTGCGCACCGAAGGCGTACAGCCGCTGCAATGGGGGCTGGAGCAGGATGGCAAGGTGTTGCACTTCGATCTGGTGGTGCAGCCATGAGCCGTAAAGCTGCGGCGTGGGTGCTGCTCGTGTTCGCCGTGACACTGCTGGTGGAGCTACCTGCTAGCTGGTTGGCACGCGGGCTTGGCCTGCCAATGCAGGATGCCCGTGGCAGCCTGTGGCAAGGTCACGCACAACAGTTGGGGCCAGTCGGGCCATTGCGTTGGTCGGTGGAGCCTTGGCGCATGCAGGCCACTGCGCAGCTGGGGTTCCAAGGGCAAGCCTGGCAGCTGCGTGCCGAAGGCTGGCCTTGGCGTTGGCGGCTGGAAGCAGCAGCCATGGGGCCCCAGGCTACGGTGGCGGCTGATTACCGCTTGGCTGGGCAGTGGCAGGGCGCAGTGCACCTGAACGGGGTAGGGCGCCAGTGCCTGACCAGCGAGGGCCGCGTAACAGTGAGTGATCTGGCACTGAGCGAACCCTGGTCGCTGGGCCTGGGGCAGGGCTGGCTGGAAATGGACTGCCGCAGTGGCTGGCGCCTGCGTGGTCAACTGGCGCAGCAGGGGCAACATCAGTTGGCCGTGGATGCTGACCTTCCAGGGCGTCGGGCGCAGCTGGTATTCGAGTTGCAACCGGAGGCTGCGTTGACGCCTTTGTTGCGGGGGGCGCAGTGGCTGGGGCCGCAGGCGTTGGCAGGGCAACGCGACTTGCAGTGGTAGCAGCCCGTGCCAGGCGTGCAGCGCTCGACGCCAGAGGCGCTACAAGGCGCCAATCTGAGCTGTAAGTAACTTCCTACGCTTCACGCGTAATGAGTGAACGCATGGTTCATTTAAAAAAATCCCCTCCCTGCTTAGTCTTCGAGCAGCCTTCACTTTTCGCCCCGCAGGCGGGTTCAAAGGCGGGCGAACCGTGGATTGCAGCGCTAAGCCGTTGTAGTCCGCCATTGCTGCCATTCATACATGTGGGAAGAAAAGGCAATGTACAGGCAGTCGGACTTGAGCTTCAGTTTTCAGCCCCTTGCCAGCAAGGTCGGGTTCGAGGTGGTCTCCTTCACCCTGGACGAAGCTGTCAGCACTCCCTTCCAGTTGAGCCTGGAACTGGTCAGCTATGAAGACACCGTTGATTTCGGCCACGTCCTGGACAAGCCTGCGCTTTTTACCATCTGGGGTCGCGAGGGCCCGCTGCGCCATGTGCATGGGCTGGTGAGTACCTTCACCCAAGGTGAAACGGGGTTTTGCCGCACGCGTTATCGTGCCGTGGTCGAGCCGCTGCTGGCCCGCGCCAACCTGCGCTCGAACTGGCGTATTTTTCAGCAGAAATCCGTCCCGCAAATACTTGAGCTGATGCTCAAGCGCCAGGGCATCACCCAGTACGAACTGCGTGCCAGCAAGGATCATCAGGTCCGCGAGTTCTGTGTGCAGGCGGGTGAAACAGACCTTGCGTTCATCGCACGGTTGGCGGCAGAGGAAGGCTTCGTCTATCGCTTCGCACACAGTGAAAAGCTGCACAAGCTGATCATTACCGACCGGCTGCAATCATTGGGGCTTATCAGCCATGGGGCCATCAAGGCTGAGGATGAAGACGAGGGCTTCGACCAAGGCGACACCCCTTTAACCCCTGACACCGTGCTGTACCAGTCCGACAGTGGGGGCGACCAGCCAATCCCCTGCCTGCGCCGCTTGCACTACAGCGAGCAGGTACGCACCGCGCGCCAGGTACAGCGTGACTACACCTTCACCAACCCGGCCTACCGCCAGGAGCACAGAGCGTCTGGCCCCTTCCTGGAACACCAGTCTGGCGAGTACGAACGCTTCGATTACCCAGGCCGCTACAAACGTGACGTGGCAGGTAAGCCATTCACCGAAAATCGCATTACCGCCCTGCGCCATGATGTGCGAATCGCCGAGGTACAAGGTGACGATGTGCGCTTGCAGCCGGGGCTCAGTTTCACCCTGGCAGGTCACCCGCGCGACGACCTCAACGCGCATTGGCGGGTCAACACCGTCACCCATGAAGGCAGCCAGTTCACCAGCCTGCAAGAAGAAGCCGCCGGTGCCGACCAAGGCACGCGGTACGTGCAAACCGCACAACTCGTGCCCGGCAGAACCGAGTGGCGCCCCGCCCCGCTGAAGCAGCCTCGGGTCGATGGGCCGCACATGGCCACCGTGGTCGGCCCGCCCGGTGAAGAGATCTATTGCGATGAGTGGGGTCGGGTCAAAGTAAGTTTCCCTTGGGACCGTGAGAGCCAGGATAACGAGTACAGTTCTTGCTGGGTGCGAGTGTCCCAAGGTTGGGCCGGCGGTAGCTGGGGCTCGATGGCCATCCCGCGCATCGGCCAGGACGTGATCATCCAGTACGTCAACGGCGACCCGGACCAGCCGATGATTACCGGGCGTACCTATTGCGGCAACCAGTTGCCGCCCTATGACCTACCCGACCACAAGACCCGCATGACCATCAAGAGCCAGACCCACAAGGGCGATGGCTTCAATGAACTGCGTTTCGAGGATGAGCTGGGTAAACAAGAGGTTTTCATTCATGCCGAAAAGGACCAGAACAATGTGGTCAAGCATGATGAAACAACCCGCGTTGGGCATGACCGTTGCGAATGGGTGGGGAATGACGAGCGTGTTGAAGTCGGGCATGACCGCTCGAAACAGGTGAAGAATGACGAGCTCACGGTCGTTGGGCGCGACCAGCGAATAGAAATTACCCAGGACCGTATCCAGGTGACCGGGCGTAATCAGGAAACGATCACCAGGCAGCACTCAACCAGCCATGTGGGCGGCGATCGTCATGAAAAGACGGTTGGGCATCATGTGTGTTCGACCGAGGGTAATTCAACCCATGAGGTAGCAGGGCGCTTTAAGTTGACCGTTGAAGAGTCCATCGAGTCGCGCTCAACCGAAATAACCGTGCGTGCAGGCCAACGGCTGTCGTTGGTAGGGCCAACGGGGCGGATTCTGATTGATGAAAATGGCGTAACGATAGAGGCAACGGCAATCAACCTGAAAGGCAGGGTCAATGTTCAAGCACAGCCTGTCGGTAACGCTCACTGGGTAGGAGAAGGTGTATCACCGTCTGGGCCTCTTCAGGAATTTTTCCGATTTATTAGTCCCGATACCGGGCTACCTATGGCCGGTCACCCCTATGAAGTCAAACGGGCTAACGGGAAAATATTTCGAGCGATGACGGATGAGTCAGGAAGAACGCTAACTTTCAACTCGAGCTTCAATGAAGTGTTTGAGGTTTCTCCATTATCTAATACGTCTAATTCGCTAACGTTGCAAGCCAGTTATTGGGATGACGATGTAGAGGGGCTGGAAATCGATTTCAAGCGCTGAATCAAGGTGAGTGTAGAGATGGAAGAACGGAATGAAAGGAAGATGGCAGGCCGCCCTAGAAACGGCCGGGCGTTGACCACTGCAAAACCCACTGCTGTTGGTGTAATCGTCCCCGTCACCGACCCGCCAGACCTGTGGTACCTGTGCGAGAAAGCCCGCTATGCACGGCGCTTTCCTTATATTCGGAGTGATGGCGAACGTGCCATGTATCAGCGTCGCGTTTCAACCTGGGTTCGCCTTGATAATGAGAATTTTGCCTACCGTTTTCCCTATTGCGGGGAAGTCGGATTCAATATGAGCCACAGGCCGCCAAGCCCGGTCATGAGCAAGGATGAACCTTTTCGGCCAAGTACATTTCCGCTATCAAAATACAGTTTGATGAAGAACCGGCTTCTGGACGGTGTGTCGGCATTGTTGGTGGAAGTTGATTTGCTTGACAAGGTGGAGTTGGAAAGTGCCCTGTCGTGGACCTTGGAGGAGGACGGCAAGAAAGTTGAGGTTGACCCACGAATTGTGAGGATCCTTAAGGGTGGCAAGGTCAAGGGGCTTTTGCGAATTCCCGATGTGCTGCGTTTGAAGGTTTATGACAACCCTGGTGAAGCTCAGTACAGCCAGGCGAATTTAAAGTCTGTCATTGAAATGAAATTCCCGGGTGACGTGTTGTCTCCTGCTCAGCAGGAAGCTTACGAAATCATTGCAGGGCCTGCTGGCCTGCGCGTGCTGTATACCGAGACTTGTGACTGTGCAGACAGGGAGCAGTGGCGTGAGTGGGTAAAAGGCAGCGAGAAAGACCCGGTGTACAAGCCTGTTCAGCAAGTGACCAGCCTGGCTTCTCGAATGAGCATCGAAAAAAACAAACTGCTGGTTGGGCGCATTGATGAAGAACATGAAAAAGCGCGTCGGCTTCTGGGCGGCCAGTTACCGCACGTTGAAGGCCCGCAATGGGAGGCCGCACCCGACCCCAGGCTGGTTGAGGCCCAGAATCGCCGAGCGATTGCTGGCCTTGAAATGGTTTTAGCCGCTCCTTTTGTTGCTGCAGCGGCAGGCGCTGCTGCCAACGTTGTGGTACCAGCCAGAGTCGTGGCTACAGGAACAGTTGTAGCGAAAAGTGCAGGTCAAAGCGTTCCCTATCGCGCTGTTATAGAAGCAGTTGCGAGAAAGGTTCTACCCGCTTCAGCAGCTGTGTCTGCACCTGCTTTCGCCGATCCACCCGATGAGGTTACGCAGCCGCAGAAGTACCCTGCGATTGACTGGAACGTGTATCAGATGCCCGCTTCTGCACAGAATTATGTCATTTGGGAAAATGCTTCGGTGAATATCAATGAGTGAAGATGAGTTCAACAAAGCGTTCGCTTCCCATCGTAATGACTTCATCTATTACGATGAGCTGGATGGGGAGTCTGTAGTCATCAATGTGGGTCTGGTTGCATCCTTTCAGATAACTAAATCCTACACACCCGAAGGGCGGCAGCGCATCGTTGATGCCGTGGAAATATTCTGTCGTCACCACGGTGACAAACTGAAGTGGGGATACAGGGGCGCGGAGGACATGCTGGCGCATGACTACTCCCCAGCCAGCGTGAAAGCAACGCTGGCTTACTTGGCAGGTGACGGATTCGCCGAGCCGCTGGCTTTTCGCTGGGCGTCTGTAGAGGGCTATGGCAACGTGCCGGATTACATGATCGACGGCTATTCGCCTGCCGGTTGGATGGAGGAAGTTCATGGCACCTTTACTACCCTCCGTTTCTATTTGCCTGTGGAGGAGATTCTGCAAGGCAGAAAGGAACGATTTGAAGCGTTGCTGCATGAAATGTGCTGCGCGCTTGAACCCCTGCATGCCGCTGCGGGCCTGGGGGTGCAACATACTTATCAGTGGGAGGATTTCCAACACGTTGAATATGAAGTGGCTATGACCTACCAAGGCCTGGATCTCGCACGGCCTCGGGGCAACCCAAGTTGGCGGTCAGGCTATAGCAACCTGAATTGGTACACCTACATCAACAGCGCCTGGATGAGCAAGCTGGGTACTCAGGACGCGTTATTGGCGAAGTTGGATGACATCAGGATAGGCGTTCAGTATTTGCCTAAAGGCACTTTGCTGCGTGCCGGGGACTGGCCTGCACTCTGGAAGGTTGGCTTTAATGAAAAACCTGAACACTATGTCAGGGTCAATGAGCTGATCAAAAGCCTGCGAGTGGAAGATATAGGCGCGCTGCATTACGGTTCCATCGCGGGAGAAACGCGCATGACCCAGCTCATCAGCAATGCCTGGCTCAGAAGGTTTGATCTGCCTCCGGGGAAAGCGCTGCCCACAACGCCTCTGCGCTATCGGTATGTTTCCGCAGCCGAAAGAGAGCAAGTGGCCAATCGCAAGCGCACTCTTGATGACTTTCTGGCAACTTCAAACACTAAGCTGCCAGGCAGTTAGCAAGCGCCTTTGTCTGAAAAAGCTGTTTTTGGCCTCAAGGCCGAATCTCGATCAACGTCCCATCCCGCACCAGGTCCCACACTTCCTGCATGTCACGGTTACGCATGGCAATGCAGCCATCGGTCCAGTCCAGGGTGTGGAAGTACCATTCCGGGTATTCGTCGTTGATCGGCGTGCCGTGGATCATGATCATGCTGCCGGCACTCACCCCTTCGCGTGTGGCACGGGCGGCGTCGCTGATGTTCGGGTAATTGATGTGCATGGCCAGGTTGAAGCGGTCGCTTTGCTTGCGCCAGTCCAGCCAGTACAGGCCTTCGGGGGTTTTCTTGTCGCCTTCGCGCTCTTTGGCGCCCTTGGGCTGCTTGCCCAGGGAAATGCGGTAGGTTTTCAGCGGCTCGCCACGGCTGATCAGCTGCAGGCGGCGCTCGGACTTGATCACCAGCACCTTGTCGATCAGCGGTTGCATGGCCTGCTGCGAAGGCGAAGGCGTTTGCGCTGCCGGTACGGGCTTGCGGATGATGGTCTCGGTGAAGGCCGCCTGGGACACCGAGGTAACGCAAAGGCAGAAAAGGGCAAGCAACCAACGCATGTAACGGTATCCCTGAAGGCTTTTTCTATGTAGAGGTCGTGGTCGAGACGTTCATCGGCGGCAGGTACTCATGGCCAATGGGGTAGTGCTGCCCGATGCGGTCGCGATAGTAGCATTCTAGTGTGCGCGTGACGGTGCGGAAAGCCAGCTCGCCCCACGGTATCTCATGTTCTTCGAACAAGCGCACCTCAAGGCTTTCGACACCCACATCAAAGGCAAGGTCCGCCAGCTCGGCGCGGAAGAACACATGCACCTGGTTGATGTGCGGCAAATCGAACAGTTGGTACAGGCTCATCGACCCGACCCGGGCGCAGGCTTCCTCGACCGTTTCGCGACGGGCGGCCTGGTCGAGGGTTTCGCCGTTCTCCATGAAGCCGGCGGGCAAGGTCCAGTAACCCCGGCGTGGCTCGATGGCGCGCCGGCACAGCAGCACCTGGCTGCCCCAGGTGGGCAACACGCCAGCAACGATGTTGGGGTTCTGGTAGTGGATGGTCTGGCAAGACTCGCAGACATACCGCAGGCGGCTGTCGCCTTCGGGGATCCGCTGTATGACTGGCTGGCCGCACGCGCTGCAGAATTTCATGTGTAGGTCCTTTTGCCTGGGGCTATCTTGGCGTGTCGGCAAGGCCGCCGCAAGCGCAGGGGCTTGGGTGCTTCGCGGCTTTGGTGCATCATGCAAGGCAGGCCTTGGATACGAGTGTGCGCAATGCTGGACGAGCTACTTCGCCGAATGAGCAACCACCAACCCGCATCATTGGAAACCGACCGGCGGTTCCCTGAAGCGGCGGTTCTTTTGCCCATTACCCGCAGCGAAGCGCCCGAACTGGTCCTTACCTTGCGCGCCAAGGGCCTGTCCACACATGGTGGAGAAGTGGCCTTTCCCGGTGGCCGCCGCGACCCGGAAGACCCGGACCTGGTGTTCACCGCGCTCCGTGAAGCCGAAGAAGAAATCGGCCTGCCGCCGGGGCTGGTGGAAGTGATCGGCCCGCTCAGCCCGCTGATTTCGCTGCATGGCCTTAAAGTGACGCCATTCGTCGGGGTTATTCCCGACTTCGTCGAATACCGCGCCAACGACGCCGAAATCGCGGCAGTATTCACCGTGCCGCTGGAATTCTTCCGCCAGGACCCACGCGACCATACCCACCGTATCGATTACCAGGGGCGCAGCTGGTATGTGCCCAGCTACCGCTATGGCGAATACAAGATCTGGGGGTTGTCGGCGATCATGATCGTGGAACTGGTCAACGTGTTGTTCGATGCCGGCATCAGCCTGCACCAGCCCCCTGAGCGTTACATCGAAAACTGAGCGGGGCCAACCCCGCCGTCTGCGTTCCAGCCTGAGGAGCAAGCATGAAATACCGCCTGGGCGACCTGCGGGTCGAGAGCCACCCCACCAGTTGGGCTGCACCCAACGCCACACTGATTGGCAACGTGCGCCTGCAGGCCGATGCCAGCGTATGGTTTGGCGCGGTACTGCGCGGGGATAACGAGCTGATCGACATTGGCGAGGGCAGCAACGTGCAGGATGGCACGGTGATGCACACCGACATGGGCTCGCCGCTGACCTTGGGCAAGGGCGTGACCGTTGGCCACAATGCCATGCTGCATGGCTGCACGGTGGACGACTACAGCCTGGTCGGTATCAATGCGGTGATCCTCAACGGCGCGCGTATCGGCAAGCACTGCATCATCGGCGCCAATGCACTGATCGCCGAGGGCAAGGAAATCCCCGATGGGTCGCTGGTGATGGGCTCGCCGGGCAAGGTGGTACGTGAGTTGACCGAGCAGCAGAAGCGCATGCTCGAAGCCAGCGCCGCGCACTATGTGCATAATGCCCGGCGTTATGCGCAGGAACTGGTGGTTGATGATGAGTGATGTTGGAGAGCGGCCGGTAGCCTCGCCGTGCGTGAGCATTTGTGCGCTCGACGAGCAGGATATCTGCACCGGGTGCCAGCGTACCGTGGCGGAGATTGGCCGCTGGGGGCGGATGGACAATGACGAGCGCCGGGCGGTGCTCAAGCTTTGCCATGAAAGGGCAGTAGAGGCCGGGCTGATTCTCTGATGCAACGCGTTGTGTGGCACCGGCCTTGCCGGTGTTCGCGGGTTTACCCGCGAAGAAGCCAGCGGTAATCTGTAGGGCTTGCCCACAGACGACTCGCCATGTTCTATCTGATTGCCTACATCAGCAGCGTAGTGCTGATCAACTACGCCTTCTCCAGCGCCCCGCACCTGGACATCATCTGGTCCGCCTGGGGCGGCCTGGTGTTCATCCTGCGCGACATGGTGCAGACCCGCTTCGGCCACGGCGCCCTGGTGGCCATGCTGGTGGCCCTGGTGCTGTCCTACGTCACCTCGGAGCCGGCCATCGCCTTGGCCAGTGCCACCGCGTTCTTCATTTCCGAGCTGATCGACTGGCTGGTGTTCAGCATCACCCGTCGGCCGCTGCGTGACCGCCTGTGGTTGAGTTCGGCGCTGAGCATTCCGGTGGATACCTTCATCTTCTTCGGCATGATCGGCGCCCTGACGCCTGCGATAGTCGGCACCGCCATGGCCTCGAAGTTTGCCGGTGTCACCGCCGTGTGGCTGGCCATGGCATTTCGCGCCCGGCGGGCCGCCGTTGCCGGTTGATGGTGTAGAATAGCGGTCCTTTTTCAGCGGGCGGTGCCAAGCCTGGTGCGGCCCCGGATGCCTTCGAGGACCTGAAATGACCCGTATCGGAACCCCCTTGTCGCCCACCGCGACCCGTGTACTGCTGTGCGGCTGTGGCGAGCTGGGCAAGGAAGTGGTGATCGAGCTGCAGCGCCTGGGCGTCGAAGTGATCGCCGTCGACCGCTACGCCAATGCCCCGGCCATGCAGGTGGCGCACCGCAGCCACGTGGTCAACATGCTCGATGGCGTGGCCCTGCGGGCCGTGATCGAAGCCGAAAAACCGCACTACATCGTTCCGGAAATCGAAGCCATCGCCACCGCCACCCTGGTCGAGCTGGAGAACGAAGGCTTCAACGTGGTGCCGACTGCCCGTGCCACCCAGCTCACCATGAACCGCGAAGGCATTCGTCGCCTCGCCGCCGAAGAGCTGGAGCTGCCAACCTCGCCCTACCACTTCGCCGACACCTATGAAGACTTCGCCAAGGGCGTGGCCGATGTCGGCTACCCGTGCGTGGTCAAGCCAGTAATGAGTTCGTCGGGCAAGGGCCAGAGCCTGCTGCGCAGCGATGCCGACTTGCAGAAAGCGTGGGACTACGCCCAGGAAGGCGGCCGCGCTGGCAAGGGCCGGGTGATCGTCGAGGGCTTTATCGACTTCGAATACGAAATTACCCTGCTGACCGTGCGCCATGTGGGGGGTACCACGTTCCTGGAGCCGGTTGGTCATCGCCAGGAGAAGGGCGATTATCAGGAATCGTGGCAGCCGCAGGCCATGAGCCCGAAAGCGCTGGCCGAATCGCAACGCGTGGCCAAGGCGGTCACCGATGCGTTGGGTGGTCGCGGCCTGTTTGGCGTTGAGCTGTTCGTGAAGGGAGACCAGGTGTGGTTCAGCGAAGTGTCGCCGCGCCCGCATGACACGGGTCTGGTCACCCTGATTTCCCAGGACCTGTCGCAGTTTGCCCTGCATGCCCGTGCCATTCTCGGCCTGCCGATTCCGGTGGTGCGCCAGTTAGGCCCGTCGGCCTCGGCGGTGATCCTGCCGGAAGGGCAGTCGCAGCAGACCAGCTTCGCCAACCTGGGCGCAGCGTTGAGCGAGCCGGATACCGCCATTCGCCTGTTCGGCAAGCCGGAAATCAACGGCACCCGCCGCATGGGCGTGTGCCTGGCGCGTGATGAGTCGGTCGAGCTGGCGCGGGCCAAGGCGACCCGTGCATCGCAGGCGGTCAAGGTCGAGTTCTGATCTGAGACCGTATGGGGCTGCAAAGCAGCCCCGACTTTCTCAAAGTTCGGTATTGCGGGTTTCTTTCAGGCACAACACGGCAATCAGGCTGATCACCGCCGCCGCCGATACATAACCCCCCACCCAGCTCAACCCACCCATGCTCACCAGCTTCTGGGCAAAGAACGGTGCCGCCGAAGCCCCGACAATCCCGCCCAGGTTATACGCCGCCGAAGCGCCGGTATAACGCACGTGGGTCGGGAACAGTTCAGGCAGCAGTGCCCCCATCGGCGCAAAGGTCACGCCCATCAGGAACAGCTCGATGGCCAGGAACAGCGCCACACCGGTGGTCGAGCCCGAGGTCAGCAGCGGTTCCATGGTAAAGCCCGAAGCCACCGCCAGCAGGCCACCGACGATCAGCACCGGCTTGCGCCCGTAACGGTCGCTGAGCCAGGCCGACAGCGGTGTGGCCAAGGCCATGAACACCACCGCGAAGCACAGCAGACCAAGGAACGTCTCGCGGCTGTAGCCCAGTGTGGTCACGCCATAGCTCAGCGAGAACACTGTAGAGATGTAGAACAGCGCGTAGCACACCACCATGGCCGCAGCGCCCAGCAGGGTTGGCACCCAGTACTTGGAAAACAGGTCGACTACCGGCATTTTCACCCGCTCGTGACGGGCAACGGCCTTGGCGAATACCGGGCTTTCTTCAAGCTTCAGGCGCACATAGAGCCCCACCAGCACCAGCGCGGCGCTGAGCAGGAACGGAATGCGCCAGCCCCACTCACGGAACTGCTCGTCGCTGAGCACCAGGGCCAGGGTCAGGAACAGGCCGTTGGCAGCCAAAAAGCCGATCGACGGCCCAAGTTGCGGGAACATGCCGAACCAGGCGCGTTTGCCTGCCGGGGCGTTCTCGGTGGCCAGCAGCGCCGCGCCACCCCATTCACCGCCCAGGCCCAGGCCTTGGCCAAAGCGCAGCAGGCAGAGGATGATCGGCGCCCACACGCCAATGCTGTCATAGCCCGGCAGCACGCCAATGGCCGTGGTGGACACACCCATCAGCAGCAGCGAGGCGACCAAGGTTGATTTACGGCCGATGCGGTCGCCAAAGTGGCCGAACAGCGCCGAGCCCAATGGGCGGGCAAGGAAGGCAATACCAAAGGTGAGGAACGCCGCCAGCATCTGCGCAGTGCCCGACCCCGACGGGAAGAACACCGGGCCGATCACCAGGGCAGCGGCGGTGGCGTAAACGTAAAAGTCGTAGAACTCGATGGCGGTGCCGATAAAGCTGGCAGTGGCCACCCGTGCCGGCGAGTTGACCGGCGCGGCAGGCGCTTCGGCATAGGTGCTGCTGGTTGTCATTAAGTAGGTCCCTAACAGTCTGGTCCGGCTCCATGGGCTTTGCCCGCGACGATGTGCAATGCAAAAGGGCAGGCACAGATGCGCGGACGCCGGAGCGTTTTGTTGTTGTGTGCGCCCGACTGACGATAGCCCAAGGGGGATAGGGGCGGGGCGGGCTCTGTTCGGGGTGTTGAAGCAGGACCGCAGGGCGTGTCAGTAGAGCGGACTGGCCGTGTAGCGCCGGGTGCGGGTAGCAGGCGGGACGGCGGGGCTGGGTAAGCGTGACCCGAGTATAGCTATCGGGTCACGGTCCACACCAGTACCTTGCTGGCACAATTGTCCTCTGTTTCGAGGATTTCCAGGCGATAGCGGCCGATCTTCAGGCAAACGGCGCTTTCCGGGATGCTCTCCAGCGCTTCGGTCACCAGCCCGTTGAGGGTTTTCGGCCCGCCGTCGCAGGGCAGGTGCCAGCCCAGGGTACGGTTGATTTCGCGTAGAGAAGCGGTGCCATCGATGACGAACGTGCCATCGGGCTGCGGGTGTACATGGGGGTTGTCCAGGCTTTGCTCGTCCTCGAACTCGCCGACGATCTCTTCGAGGATGTCTTCCAGGGTGACAATGCCCAGCACCTCGCCGTACTCATCCACCACCACGCCCAGCCGGCGCTGTTGCTTGTGAAAGTTCAGCAGCTGCATTTGCAGCGGCGTGCTTTCCGGCACGAAATAGGGTTCGTAGCAGGCGCTGTGCAGCGCCTCCAGGGTCAGTTCGGCCTTGGGTAGCAGGTGGCTGATCAGCTTGGTGTTGAGGATCGCCTCAACCTGGTTGATGTCGTTGTGGTAGACCGGCAGGCGGGTGTGGCGGCTGACGATCAGCTGCTCGATGATGCGCTCGATCGGCTCGTCGAGGTTGATGCCGTCCACTTCATTGCGCGGCACCAGGATGTCATTGACGGTGATCTTGTCCAGCGATTGCAGGCCGTCGAGCAGCCCGTGGCGAGGTGTTTCGTGTTCTTCGTCTTCGTCGAAATCATCGGCTTCCTGCGGGTGCAGGGCCACTGCGGTTGGTTGCACGCGGAACGGGCGCAGCAGCAGTTTGGCGAAGCCGTCCAGCAGGCAGGCCAGCGGCTGCAGCAGGGCGAGGGGCACTTTCAGCAGGCTGGCACCAAGGCTGACGAACGCCTGCGGGTTGCGCCGGGCCAGGCGCCGTGGCAGGTACTCGGCAAATACCAGCAAGGTGAAGGTGGCGGCCAACCCCGCCAGCCAGAAGCCGTGCTCGCCGCTATGACGCTGGCCCAGCAGGCAGGCCAGGCCAAGCACCAGCAGCTTGCCAAGGCTGGCGCACAGCACCAGAGCCTGGGCCGGCAGGGCGAGCGTGCCGTCTTCGTGGGTGCGCAGCGAGCCATTGAGCTGCAGGCGGGCGGCATCCACGGCAGTGAACAGCGCTGACCACAACAGGGCCAGTGCGAGGGTGCCGAATAGCGGTGCGTACGGCAGGGTGTCCATGGGCGGCCGTCAGATATGCAGGATGAATTCGCGAACCAGCTTGCTGCCGAAGTAGGCCAGCATCAGCAGGCAGAAACCGGCCAGCGTCCAGCGGATAGCCTTGTGGCCGCGCCAGCCGAGGCGGGTGCGGCCCCACAGCAGTACGCTGAACACCACCCAGGCGACACAGGCCAGCAAGGTCTTGTGCACCAGGTGCTGGGCGAACAGGTTGTCGAGGAACAGCCAGCCAGAGATCAGCGACAGCGACAACAGGCACCAGCCGGCCCAGAGGAAGCCGAACAGCAGGCTTTCCATGGTTTGCAGGGGCGGGAAGTTGCGGATCAGCCCGGACGGGTGCTTGTTCTTCAGCTGGCGGTCCTGCAGCAGCAACAGCAGTGACTGGAATACTGCAATGGTGAACAGCCCGTAGGCCAGGATCGACAGCAGGATGTGCGCGAGGATGCCGGGTTCTTCGTTGATCAGCGGCACCGTGCCGGGTGGTGCGAACTGGGCCAGCAGCGCGGTTACCGCACCCAGCGGGAACAGCAGCACCAGCAGGTTTTCCACCGGGATGCGCAGGCAGGCCAGCAGGGTCAGGGCAATGACGGCTACGGCGATCAGGCTGGCGGCACTGAAGAAGTCCAGGCTCAGGCCCAGCGGGGTGATCAGCTGGAAGAACAGTGCACCGGCCTGGGCCAGCACCGCGAAGGCACCCAGCAGGCCAAGCAGACGCTTGTCGGCCTTGCGGCCCTGGGCGAGGTGCGTGCCCTGGTAGATGGCCGCTGCTATATAGAGGCCGGCGGCGATCAGGTTGGGGATGAGGCTGGGTGAGGAGACCATAAGTCCTGGTTGGCGAGCCTTAAAGAGACGGAGTGTGGCATAGATTCCGCTGATCAAGGAAGACTGAAGGCTTGTGTCAGGGCATTCGCGGGCACGCCCGCTCCGACAGGTCCTGCACGGGCTCCGAAAGTGGTGAAGATCCTGTGGGAGCGGGCGAGCCCGCGAAGAGGTCAGTATTGCCACCGACCATCTCCCAAGGTGTGCGCCGCCGCCGCACTTCGCTATAATCGCCGCCTTGCTGTGCCCGGCGGGTGTGTATTTCCCCCAGGGCGCCTGACAAACCTCGGCTTTTACTGGGCCTGAAAGGATCACCATGTTCGAAAACCTGACCGACCGCCTGTCACAGACGCTGCGCCATGTCACCGGCAAGGCCAAGCTGACCGAAGACAACATCAAGGACACGCTGCGCGAAGTGCGCATGGCCCTGCTTGAGGCCGACGTTGCCCTGCCGGTGGTCAAGGATTTCGTCAACAGCGTCAAGGAGCGTGCGGTCGGCACCGAAGTGTCGCGCAGCCTCACCCCGGGCCAGGCATTCGTGAAGATCGTCCAGGCCGAGCTGGAAAGCCTGATGGGCGCGGCCAACGAAGACCTCGCGCTGAACGCCGCCCCGCCAGCCGTCGTGCTGATGGCCGGCCTGCAGGGCGCCGGTAAGACCACCACCGCCGGCAAGCTGGCGCGCTTCCTTAAAGAGCGCAAGAAAAAGAGCGTGATGGTGGTGTCCGCCGACGTTTACCGCCCGGCAGCGATCAAGCAGCTGGAAACCCTGGCCAACGACATCGGCGTCACCTTCTTCCCGTCCGACATCAGCCAGAAGCCGGTGGCCATTGCCGAAGCGGCCATCCGCGAAGCCAAGCTGAAGTTCATCGACGTGGTCATCGTCGACACCGCCGGCCGTCTGCACATCGACGCCGACATGATGGACGAGATCAAGGCACTGCACGCTGCGGTCAAGCCCATCGAGACCCTGTTCGTGGTCGACGCCATGACCGGCCAGGATGCCGCCAACACCGCCAAGGCGTTTGGCGAGGCGCTGCCGCTGACCGGCGTGGTGCTGACCAAGGTCGACGGTGATGCCCGTGGCGGTGCTGCGCTGTCGGTGCGTGCCATTACCGGCAAGCCGATCAAGTTCATTGGTATGGGTGAGAAGACCGAGGCCCTCGAGCCGTTCCACCCCGACCGCGTCGCCTCGCGCATCCTCGGCATGGGCGACGTGCTCAGCCTGATCGAGCAGGCCGAGCAGACCATCGACAAGGCCAAGGCCGACAAGCTGGCCAAGAAGCTGAAGAAAGGCAAAGGCTTCGACCTCGAAGACTTCCGTGACCAGCTGCAACAAATGAAGAACATGGGCGGCCTGGGCGGCCTGATGGACAAGCTGCCGAGCATCGGTGGGGTCAACCTGTCGCAGATGGGTAACGCACAAGGCGCCGCCGAGAAGCAGTTCAAGCAGATGGAAGCGATCATCAACTCCATGACCCCGGCCGAGCGCCGCGACCCTGACCTGATCAGCGGTTCGCGCAAGCGCCGTATCGCCCTGGGTTCCGGTACCCAGGTGCAGGACATCGGCCGGCTGATCAAACAGCACAAGCAGATGCAGAAGATGATGAAGAAATTCTCTGCCAAAGGCGGCATGGCCAAGATGATGCGCGGCCTGGGCGGTATGCTGCCTGGCGGCGGGATGCCGAAGCTGTAACATCTATTCCGGGGGCCTGCCGTTTATCGGGCAGGCGCCCAGAACCCCCGCCTTGGCGGGGCAACGGCCGCGGATTTCGCGGCGCAACCGGCAAATCTGGACGGTGGGGCAGGGCCTTGCCGAAAAAGTCATTTGCAAATGTCCGTGTATTCCCCGAGAATATGCGGCCTTTTGGGCACCCGTGTGCCTATTTGGCATTCAGATTTGCAGTACAAACTGCAACACCGACTATAGGAACGATGTTCACATGGTAACCATTCGTCTGGCCCGTGGCGGCTCGAAAAAGCGCCCATTCTACCACCTGACCGTGACCAACTCGCGTAACGCCCGTGACGGCCGTTTCGTTGAGCGCGTTGGCTTCTTCAACCCGATCGCATCGGGCGCCGAAGTCAAGCTGTCGGTCAACCAAGAGCGCGTCACCTACTGGCTGAGCCAGGGCGCACAGCCGTCTGAGCGCGTTGCTCAGCTGCTGAAGGACGCTGCCAAGGCCGCTGCCTGAACAGTATGAACGCGACGCCAGAAAAGGCTGATGACCTCATCGTCGTCGGCAAGATTTTTTCGGTTCACGGCGTTCGCGGCGAGGTGAAGGTGTATTCCTTTACCGATCCGATTGAAAACCTGTTGGATTATCCGCGCTGGACGCTTCGGCACGAAGGCAAGGTAAAGCAGGTCGAGCTGGTCAACGGTCGTGGCTCCCAAAAGGGCCTGGTCGTGAAGCTGAAAGGCCTCGACGATCGCGATGAAGCCCGTCTTCTGAGCGGTTATGAAATCTGCATTTCGCGGAGCCTTTTGCCCAACCTGGCTGCCGACGAGTACTACTGGTACCAGTTGGAAGGCCTGAAGGTCATCAACCAGGACGAACAGCTGTTCGGCAAGGTCGATCACCTGTTGGAGACCGGTGCGAACGATGTAATGGTGGTCAAGCCCTGCGCAGGCAGCCTGGATGATCGCGAGCGTCTGTTGCCCTATACGGCGCAATGCGTGCTCAACATCGACCTGGAAGCAGGCGTGATGCGGGTTGAATGGGACGCGGACTTCTAAACGATGGGTAACCTTCGCGTAGACGTCATCACGTTGTTCCCCGAGATGTTCTCGGCCATCACGGAGTACGGCATTACCAGCCGCGCGGTGAAACAGGGGTTGCTTCAGGTGACTTGCTGGAACCCGCGGGACTACACCACAGATCGTCACCACACGGTAGATGATCGGCCGTTTGGCGGTGGTCCGGGCATGGTGATGAAAATCAAGCCTCTGGAAGACGCCCTGGTTAGCGCCAGGCAAGCGACCGGAGCAACGGCAAAGGTGATCTACCTTTCGCCACAAGGCCGCAAGCTGACTCAGCAGGCGGTCAAAGGCCTGGCCGAACAGGAATCGTTGATCCTGATCGCCGGTCGTTATGAAGGCATCGACGAGCGCTTTATCGAGGCTCATGTCGATGAGGAGTGGTCGATTGGCGACTATGTGCTTTCCGGTGGCGAGCTGCCGGCCATGGTACTGATCGATGCGGTTACACGGCTGCTGCCCGGAGCTTTAGGGCATGTGGACTCGGCGGAAGAAGATTCCTTCACCGACGGTCTGCTGGATTGCCCGCACTACACCCGACCTGAGGTGTATGCGGATCAGCGTGTTCCCGACGTGTTGCTAAGTGGCAACCATGCACATATCCGGCGTTGGAGGATGAAGCAGTCCCTTGGTAGGACCTTCGAACGACGCGCCGATCTTCTGGAAAGTCGCTCGCTTTCTGGAGAAGAGAAGAAGCTGCTCGAGGAATACCTCCGCGAGCGGGACGATAGTTAAACGTATCGATGGTGGATCGCGTATCCATCTTAGGAGCACAGCATGACCAACAAGATCATCCAGCAGCTCGAAGCCGAGCAGATGAGCAAGGAAATCCCGACCTTCGCACCAGGCGACACCGTTGTCGTTCAGGTTAAAGTGAAGGAAGGTGAGCGTTCCCGTCTGCAGGCGTTCGAAGGCGTTGTTATCGCCAAGCGTAACCGCGGTCTGAACAGCGCCTTCACCGTGCGTAAGATCTCCAGCGGCGTTGGCGTAGAGCGTACCTTCCAGACCTACAGCCCGCAAATCGACAGCCTGGCCGTGAAACGTCGTGGTGACGTGCGTAAAGCCAAGCTGTACTACCTGCGCGACCTGTCCGGCAAAGCCGCTCGCATCAAGGAAAAACTGTCCTGAGTGCAGTTTGCCCGGTGGCCGAGGCCGCCTAGCGAGAAAAAAGCAGCCTTCGGGCTGCTTTTTTGCGTTTTGAACCTTTCAAAGATGTGAATGCCATGACTACCCGAGACCAGGAAATCCAGCGCCGTACCGAGCTGTCGGTGACTCGCGTGACCAAGGCGGTGTTCCCCAACACCACCAACCACCACAACACCCTGTTCGGCGGCACCGCCCTGGCCTGGATGGACGAAGTGTCGTTCATCGCCGCCACGCGCTTTTGCCGCCTGCCGCTGGTGACCGTGTCCACCGATCGCATCGACTTCAAGCACCCGATTCCGGCGGGCTCGATCGTCGAACTGGTGGGCTCGGTGATCAAGGTGGGTAATACCAGCTTGCAGGTGCAGGTGGACGTGTTTGTCGAGAACATGTACCTGGACGGCCGCGAACGGGCCATTCACGGCGTGTTCAGCTTTGTCGCCATTGACGAGGACAAGCGCCCGGTGCCGGTGCTCCCGGGCGCCTGAGTGTCAGGGCTCCGGGGCTGGCTCGATCAGCGCCACCAGGGTCCATCCCGGTTGCGGCTGTAGCGGGTTGTCGGGGCTGGCTACATGTACCCAGCCATGCCCGTCGCGCGCGAACAGCACGTGCGCACGCTCGCCATGCAGTGCCTGGTAGGCATCCCAGCCAAAGCCTTCGGTCAGGTTGGTGCTGTACAGTTCGGCGCCCTGATGCAGCCGGTTGGCCAGTTGCAGATAGGTCATTGGGCTGGCCCCCAGTAGATGCCCCCGATGCTCTTCGGCAGCTCGGTGCTTGTCACTGCGTTGCTTCTCCAGGCCGCTGGCCAGCACGAACAGCCGGCCGTTACCGAAGTCATGGCGGAACCTTGCGCAGGCCAGGGCGTTGATTTCGCCAGCGGGAGACAGCCCCAGCAAGTGCCCGAGGCCGACCAGGTCCAGGTGCGCGTCGGCATGCTGCGAGGCGGGGTTGCCAAAGTAGGTCGGTAGCCCGTCCATGCGCGCGGCGCGAATGTTTTCCCAGCTGGAGTCTGTCAGCAAAACCCGACAGCCCAATTGCTGCAGGGCTTTGGCGATGGCCCGGGCCGGCTCGTTGGCACCGACTACCAGAAAACCACTGGGCGCCGGTTCGGCGACCTTGAGCAGGCGTGCCAGCGGCCTGGCCGTGGCGCTTTGCAGTACCACCGTGCCGATGATCACGGCGAAGGTCAGCGGCACCAGCAGCAAGGCGTCCGGGTGTCCGGCCTGATGCAGGCGGATGGCGAAAATCGCTGAAACGGCGGCGGCAACGATGCCGCGTGGCGCAATCCAGGCCAGCAGTGCCCGTTCCCGCCAACTGAGCGGCGAGCCCAGAGTGGCCAGCCACACGTTCAGCGGGCGTGCCAACAGCTGGATCACCAGCAACAACGCCAGTACCGCCGGGCCGAGGCCCAGCAGGGCATGCAGGTCAAGGCGCGCAGCCAGCAGGATGAACAGGCCGGAAATCAGCAGTACGCTGAGGTTCTCCTTGAAGTGCAGGATCTGCCGCACATCCACCCCGCGCATGTTGGCCAGCCACATGCCCATCACGGTCACTGCCAGTAACCCGGACTCGTGCACGATCTGGTTGGCGGCGATGAAAATACCCAGCACCGCCGCCAGTGATGCGAGGTTGTGCAGGTATTCCGGCAGCCATTGCTCGCGCATGATCTGCCCCAGCAGCCAACCCCCGGCCGCACCCAGGGCGCTACCGCAGAAAATAACCCCCGCGAAGGTGGTGAGGCTCTGGAACAGGCCATTGCCGTCTGCACTGGCGATGATGAAGCTGTACACCACCACGGCCAGCAGCGCACCGATGGGGTCGATCATGATCCCTTCCCAGCGCAGGATGTTGGCGATGGTCGACTTTGGCCGTACCACGCGCAGCATCGGCACGATCACAGTGGGGCCAGTCACAAGGGTCAAGGTGCCGAACAGAATCGCCAGCGGCCAGTCGAACCCCAGCAGCCAGTGGGTCGCCAGGGCGATGACCAGCCAGGTGACCAGCGCGCCCACGGTGACCAGGCGATGCACCACGCTGCCGATTTCGCGCCACTGCGACAGGTGCAGGGTGAGGCTGCCCTCGAACAGGATCAGCGCCACTGCCAGCGACACCAGCGGCATCAGCAGCGGGCCGAACAACGCCTCGGGGTCGAGCCAGCCCAATGCCGGGCCGGCAATGATCCCGGTCAGCAGCAGAAACAGAATCGCCGGTAGCTTCAGGCGCCAGGCCAGCCACTGGCAGGCCAGTGCAGCGGCGCCGATGCCGCCGACGCTAAGTAGTATCTGCTCTTCGCTCATGTGGGCTCCCTATGCCTGCGCTGTTATGAAAGACTAAGCATCAATCCGCCGTTTGCCACCGAGTTTTCATGTCCGCCCTCGACCATCCCCTGATCGACCAGTTTCTTGACGCCCTGTGGCTCGAAAAAGGCCTGTCCGACAACACCCGCGTGTCCTACCGCAGCGACCTGGCCCTGTTCAACGGCTGGCTGCAGGCGCACTCGGTTTCCTTGCCTGATGCCGGCCGTGACCTGATCCTCGACCACCTGGCCTGGCGCCTCGACCAGGGCTACAAGCCACGCTCCACGGCACGCTTCCTTTCCGGCCTGCGCGGCTTCTTCCGCTACCTGCTGCGGGAAAAGCTGGTGGCCATCGACCCGACCCTGCAGGTCGAGATGCCGCAGCTGGGCAAGCCGCTGCCCAAGTCGCTCTCCGAAGCTGACGTCGAGGCCTTGCTGCAAGCCCCGGACCTGGGCGAAGCCATTGGCCAGCGCGACCGCGCCATGCTTGAAGTGCTGTATGCCTGCGGCCTGCGCGTCACCGAACTGGTCAGCCTGACCCTCGATCAGGTCAATCTGCGCCAGGGTGTACTGCGTGTGATGGGCAAGGGCGGCAAGGAACGCCTGGTGCCGATGGGGGAAGAAGCGGTCGTGTGGCTGGAGCGCTATCAACGTGACGGTCGCGCCGAACTGCTCAATGGCCGCCCCAGCGACGTGCTGTTCCCTAGCCTGCGTGGTGAGCAGATGACCCGGCAGACCTTCTGGCACCGCATCAAGCATCACGCCCGGGTTGCCGGCATCGACAAGCCGCTGTCGCCGCATACCCTGCGCCACGCCTTCGCCACCCACCTGCTCAACCATGGCGCCGACCTGCGCGTGGTGCAGATGCTGCTTGGCCACAGCGACCTGTCCACCACGCAGATCTACACCCACGTCGCCAAGGCCCGCCTGCAGCAGTTGCACGCTCAGCACCACCCGCGTGGATGAATGTTTTTCATGTTCCGCCGACTGGTCCTTGCAAGGCCCTTCACCGGCGGTGTGATGTGGTAGGCTTGGGCGGTTTGCACCAAGGGCCGCACGGCCACCGCGTATTTTCCGCAGGTGGCGCCCTCCGGCCCCTGTCCGCCTTCAGGAGTTCCCATGCGCGTGACCCAGTTTTTCGCCGCCGCCGCGTTGGCGCTGGCCAGTACGTTTGCCGTAGCTGCGGCAACCGATAGCAATGCCGGTGCCGAGCAGGCCATCCGTAAATCGTTGCAGAACCTTGAGCTGGAAGTGCCCGTGGAAAGCGTGGCCAGCAGCCCGCTCAACGGCCTTTATGAAGTGAAGCTGCAGGGCGGCCGCGTGCTGTACGCCAGCGCCGACGGCCAGTTTGTGATGCAGGGCTACCTGTTCCAGATCCAGGACGGCAAGCCGGTCAACCTCACCGAAAAAACCGAGCGCCAAGGCATCGCCAAGCTCATCAACGGCATTCCAGCCGCCGAGATGGTGGTTTATCCTGCCAAGGGTGAGACCAAGTCGCACATTACCGTATTCACCGACACCACCTGCCCGTACTGCCACAAGCTGCACGCCGAAGTGCCCGAGCTGAACCGTCGCGGTATCGAAGTGCGTTACGTCGCCTTCCCGCGTCAGGGCCTCGGCTCGCCGGGTGACCAGCAGTTGCAGGCGGTGTGGTGCTCCAGCGACCGCCGTGGGGCGATGGACAAGATGGTCGAAGGCGAAGAAATCAAGGCTGCCAAGTGCACCAACCCGGTCAGCAAGCAGTTCCAGCTGGGCCAGTCGATCGGCGTCAACGGCACGCCGGCCATCGTGCTTGAAAGCGGCCAGGTCATTCCGGGCTACCAGCCGGCACCGCAGGTCGCCAAGCTGGCACTGGCCAAGTAATCCAATTCAGTACGCCGTCGTCATGGGGTGACGGCATGTTTCACGGTCGGCAAACGTGCCGGCCGTTCAATGGGGAGTTCACAGTGAAACCGGTCAAAGTAGGCATCTGTGGGTTGGGGACCGTCGGTGGCGGAACCTTCAATGTACTTCAGCGCAACGCCGAGGAGATTGCCCGCCGTGCCGGGCGCGGTATTGAAGTGGCACAGATCGCCATGCGCTCGCAGAACCCGAACTGCCAGATTACCGGTACCCCCATTACCGCTGACGTGTTCGAAGTTGCGAGCAACCCGGAGATCGACATTGTCATCGAGCTGATCGGTGGCTACACCATCGCCCGCGACCTGGTACTCAAGGCCATTGAAAACGGCAAGCACGTGGTCACCGCCAACAAGGCGCTGATTGCCGTGCACGGCAACGAAATCTTCGCCAAGGCCCGCGAGAAGGGCGTCATCGTCGCCTTCGAAGCGGCCGTGGCTGGCGGCATCCCGGTGATCAAGGCCATCCGCGAGGGCCTGTCGGCCAACCGCATCAACTGGCTGGCCGGTATCATCAACGGCACCGGCAACTTCATCCTCACCGAAATGCGCGAGAAGGGCCGTGCCTTCCCGGACGTGCTGGCCGAAGCCCAGGCGCTGGGTTACGCCGAAGCCGACCCGACCTTCGACGTCGAGGGCATCGACGCCGCGCACAAGCTGACCATTCTGGCGTCCATCGCCTTCGGCATCCCGCTGCAGTTCGACAAGGCCTACACCGAAGGCATCACCCAGCTGACCACTGCTGACGTGAACTATGCCGAGGCCCTGGGCTACCGCATCAAACACCTGGGTGTGGCGCGTCGCACTGCCGAAGGCATCGAGCTGCGCGTACACCCCACGCTGATCCCGGCTGACCGCCTGATCGCCAACGTCAACGGCGTGATGAACGCCGTGATGGTCAACGGTGACGCCGCCGGTTCCACCCTGTACTACGGCGCGGGCGCCGGCATGGAGCCTACCGCTTCGTCGGTGGTCGGTGACCTGGTGGATGTGGTGCGTGCCATGACCTCCGACCCGGAAAACCGCGTGCCGCACCTGGCCTTCCAGCCAGACGCGCTGTCGGCCCACCCGATCCTGCCGATCGAAGCCTGCGAGAGCGCCTACTACCTGCGCATCCAGGCCAAGGATCACCCGGGCGTACTGGCCCAGGTGGCCAGCATCCTGTCGGAGCGTGGCATCAACATCGAGTCGATCATGCAGAAGGAAGCCGAAGAGCAGGACGGCCTGGTGCCGATGATCCTGCTGACCCACGGCGTGGTCGAGCAGCGTATCAACGATGCCATCGTCGCCCTGGAAGCCCTGCAGGACGTGGTCGGCAAGGTCGTGCGCATCCGCGTCGAACAGCTCAATTAATTTTGTTCTCGGGCCGCCCGCGCGGCCCGGGCCTTAGCATCGAAGGTTTGCACCCATGCGCTATATCAGTACCCGCGGCCAGGCACCGGCCCTGAATTTCGAAGACGTGCTGCTGGCTGGCCTGGCCAGTGACGGCGGCCTGTATGTACCCGAGAACCTGCCACGCTTCACCCAGGAAGAAATCGCCTCGTGGGCCGGCCTGCCGTACCACGAACTGGCCTTCCGTGTGATGCGTCCGTTCGTCGAAGGCAGCATCGCCGACGCCGATTTCAAGAAAATCCTTGAAGAAACCTACGGCGAGTTCGCCCACGCCGCAGTCGCCCCGCTGCGTCAGCTGAACAGCAACGAGTGGGTGCTGGAGCTGTTCCACGGCCCGACCCTGGCGTTCAAGGACTTCGCCCTGCAGCTGCTCGGCCGCCTGCTCGACCACGTGCTGGCCAAGCGCAACGAGCGCGTGGTGATCATCGGCGCCACCAGCGGTGACACCGGTTCCGCCGCCATCGAAGGCTGCCGCCGTTGCGACAACGTCGACATCTTCATCCTGCACCCGCACCAGCGCGTGTCGGAAGTGCAGCGCCGCCAGATGACCACCATCTTCGGCGACAACATCCACAACATCGCCATCGAAGGCAACTTCGACGACTGCCAGGAAATGGTCAAGGCCAGCTTCGCTGACCAGTCGTTCCTCAAGGGGACCCGCCTGGTAGCGGTCAACTCGATCAACTGGGCGCGGATCATGGCCCAGATCGTCTACTACTTCCATGCAGCCCTGCAGTTGGGTGGCCCGGCGCGTTCGGTCGCGTTCTCGGTACCTACCGGCAACTTTGGCGACATCTTCGCCGGTTACCTGGCGCGCAACATGGGCCTGCCGGTCAGCCAGCTGATCGTCGCCACCAACCGCAACGACATCCTGCACCGCTTCATGAGCGGCAACCAGTATGTGAAGGAAACCCTGCACGCGACCCTGTCGCCGTCGATGGACATCATGGTTTCGTCCAACTTCGAACGCCTGCTGTTCGACCTGCACGGCCGCAACGGTGGCGCCATCGCCGAACTGATGGCCAACTTCAAGCAGGGCGGTGGTTTCAGCGTCGAGCAAGACCGCTGGACCGAAGCGCGCAAGCTGTTCGACTCGCTGGCCGTCAGCGACGAGCAAACCTGCGAGACCATTGCCGAGGTGTTCGCCGCCACGGGTGAAGTGCTCGACCCGCATACCGCAATCGGTGTCAAAGCCGCGCGCGAGTGCCGTCGCAGCCTGGACACGCCGATGGTGGTGCTGGGTACCGCCCACCCGGTCAAGTTCCCGGAAGCGGTGGAGAAGGCAGGTGTTGGCAAGGCGCTGGAGCTGCCAGCACACCTCAGCGACCTGTTCAGCCGTGAAGAGCGTTGCACGGTACTGGCCAATGACCTGAAAGCTGTTCAGGGCTTTGTCAGCCAGCACGGCAACCGCGGCAAACCGCTGTAATCGTGTTTCTTTCTGGGGCTGCAGCGCGGCCCCAGAAGCTCGGATTTTTCCTCGAACGCTTCAGAAATCCCTTATTCAGGCACGCCAAGGCATAGCCTAGATTGGCCGGTCCTCTCACCAGGAGCGGCTCATGCACCACACCTACGTGTTGATTCACCAGGCTCGCCCGTCCCACCAGATCCTTTTGCATCAGGCCCTCAATGCCCAGGGCGTGTTCGACGTGCGCATCAGCGCAAACACCACTCACCTCAACGCCTGCCTCGGCGCTGAGCGTCGCCCTGATTTATTGATCCTTGACCACGCCATGCCAACCCAGGCTGGCCTCGCCTTGCTCGCCCAGCAGCACCGGGCGCGTGCGCTGTTGTTCGTCGGTCAGCCCACCCCAAAGCGCCATAACCTTGCCCAGGCAGCCAGAAGCCGAGGGCTGTGGGTGCTCGCCGAGCTGCCCTGGCCGCTGTCGATGCCGCGCCTGCAGCATGCCCTGCAAACACTGCAGGCCCGCCCGAGGCAGCGTATTCAAACTGTCATCTCAGCCCCGCATGCTCACTGAAGCGGGCGCGGTTTGACGAACTTTCTGCGGCGCCTGCTGGTCAGTTCCTTTAGATCCCACCACGCAGCGAGTGATCCGGATGGAAAGAATCTGCAGCCTGCTCAACGACGCCCTGACCCCCTATCAGACCCACCTCGGCATCACCGATGCCAATGGCAATCGCCAACTGACCGTTCAAGACCGCCTCGCCGGCATCACCCTGCGGCGCACGGTCAGCGAGCGCCAGTTACAGGAGCAACGCCTGTTGATCGATCTGGTGGATGGCCTGCACCGTGACCTGCAGATCGCCGAAGGGCGCTTGCAGCCCTGCGTGATCGCGGCATTGCAGCAGCGTCAACAACCGCAGGGAACCTTTGCCTGAGTGGTTTATCAGACATTGTAGGGGCAGCCAGCCAGTGCTTTGCTCCGGCGCTGGCAAGGCTGTCACGGGAAGTCCCCAAGGACTTTCGCTTGGCCCCGGGCGTCTTCCCCAGCGTCCGGGGTTTCTTTTTTCAGGTGATCAAGGGGCTTCGAAGAAGCGTTTGCTGTCTTCCAGGTAGTCTTCCTGCAACGACGGGTCCAGCCAGTGCGCATACAAGCCAGGCAGCACGTCCCGGCGCAAAGCAGGCAATAGCTGGTTGATATGCGCTACCGCTTTGCGGCCCGACGGATTGTCAGAGCAGGCGACATGGAGAAACTGATAGCGCTCCACCCCCTGGACAGGATGAAACTGATAGTCGGCCAGTGAGCCGCCTTGCTGCTGAAGCAAGTAACGAACTTCATGCCAGTAGCCGAGCACCAAGCGTAGGCGCCCCAGTTTTTGCATTTGCAGCAGGTTAGCTGTGGCGTCGTTGCCATAGTGCCGGCTAAGCGCAGTATCAGGTAGCTGCTGCAGAATGGCGTCGATCTGCGTGCCATAGCTACGTTCGGCAACAATGCCCAGTTTCACCGGAGCGTTGCTCAGCAGGCCATGCAGGTCCACTTCCTGGCTGTCGAGGTAGGGCGCCACCAGTGCCTGGTTTTCCTTGCGCAGCACCAGGCCACCGCTGAGCACACCCAGCGTTGGCATGGAAAAAAGCGCATATCTGGCCCGGTCCGGGGTCCATAGCAGGGTCGGGTCGCAGGTGAATGTGTTGCGGTCTTGCAGCATCTGGATGCCGCGTGCACGGTTGACCCGCACGATGGTGTGGTCGTACTCGGGCATCTGCCTGGTCAGCAGCGGCAATAGCTGGTCGATCACCCCTTGGCCTTTTTCCGGGCCTTCGAAAATGGTGAAGGGTGGCAGGTCGCGCACCAGCCAGAAGATGCGCTCCTTGGCGCTGGCAGGTTGCATGAGCAATGCGGGCAGCAGCCCGCACAGCAGGATCAGGTGGCGTAGCCAGCAGGCAGCGCGCATCGGCAAGGGCAGCGGCAGGCGTCAGACCGCGCCGGCCTGGCGCAGGCCGGCAATGGCCGCTGCGTCATAGCCCAGGCGGGTGAGCAGTGCCTCGGTGTGTTCGCCCAGCGCCGGGCCGACCCACTCGGTGGAGCCAGGTGTATCCGACAGCTTGGGCACGATGCCCGGCATGCGGAACGGCTTGCCATCCGGCAACCTGGCCTGCAGGAACATCTCTCGCGCCAGGTATTGCGGGTCGTTGAACATGTCCTCGGCCGAGTAGATGCGGCTGGCAGGTACCTCTGCCGTGGTCAGCACCTGCATCAGTTGGTCCAGCGGCAGGCTGTTGGCCCAGCGGTCAATCACCCCGTAGAGTTCGTCACGGCGCAGGTCGCGGCCATCATTGGTGGCCAGGGTAGGGTCATCCGCCAGGTCGGTGCGGCCAATCGCCAGCATGAAACGTTTGAAGATGGCATCGCCGTTGGCGCCAATTTGCACATGCTTGCCGTCGGCGCTGGTATGGATGGAGGAGGGTGTGATGCCCGGCATGATGTTGCCGGTGCGCTCGCGGATAAACCCGAACACATCGAATTCCGGCACCATGCTTTCCATCATGGCGAAGATCGCTTCATACAGCGCCACGTCCACAACCTGGCCCTGGCCGCCATTGACCTCACGGTGGCGCAGCGCCATTAACGCGCCAATCACCCCCCACAGGGCAGCAATCGAGTCACCGATGGAAATGCCCGTGCGCACCGGCGGGCGGTCGTCGAAGCCGGTAATGTAGCGCAGGCCACCCATCGACTCGCCCACCGCGCCGAAGCCGGGCTGGTCTTTCATCGGCCCGGTCTGGCCAAAGCCCGACAGGCGTACCATGACCAGGCGCGGGTTAAGGGCATGCAGCACATCCCAGCCCAGGCCGAGCTTTTCGAGCACGCCCGGGCGGAAGTTTTCGATCAGAATGTCGGCGTCGGCCAGCAGCTTTTTCAGCACCTCGCGGCCTTCGGGGTGCTTGAGGTTAAGCGTGAGCGACTGCTTGTTGCGCGCCTGCACGAACCACCACAGCGAAGTGCCCTCATACAGCTTGCGCCACTTGCGCAGCGGGTCGCCCCCATCCGGAGACTCGACCTTGATCACTTCGGCACCGAATTCGGCACAGATGCGCGAGGCGAACGGCCCGGCAATCAGCGTGCCGAGTTCCACAACTTTAAGGCCGGCGAGGGGTTTGCTGGGCGTCGACATGGGGCATCCGTGGCAGCTGGGCAGAGCCGTGGTTTTATCACACGTCGGTTTCGCCGGGTACTGCTGCGGCGCATGGACGGTGCGGATGGGTTAGACTGTGCCACTTTTCTTTTGCACGAAGCCCCTCGACCATGGCCCAGCCGTCCACCACCTACAAGTTCGAATTGAATCTCACCGACCTTGATCGCAACGTCTACGAAAGCGTCAAGCAGACCATCGCTCGTCACCCGTCGGAAACCGAGGAGCGCATGGCAGTTCGTTTGTTGGCGTATGCGCTTTGGTACAACGAGAACTTGTCGTTTGGCCGTGGCCTGTCGGATGTCGATGAGCCGGCGCTGTGGGAAAAGAGCCTGGACGACCGCGTGCTGCACTGGATCGAAGTCGGCCAACCCGATGCCGACCGCCTGACCTGGTGTTCGCGCCGTACCGAGCGCACCAGCCTGCTGGCCTACGGCAGCCTGCGTGTGTGGGAAGGCAAAGTGGTGAGCGCGGTCAAGAACCTGAAGAACCTGAGCATTGCTGCCGTGCCACAGGAAGTGCTGGAAACCCTGGCCACCGACATGCCGCGCAGCATCAAGTGGGACGTGATGATCAGCGAAGGCACGGTGTTCGTGACTGACGACCGTGGCCAGCATGAAGTGCAACTGCAGTGGCTGCTCGGTGAGCGTGGCTGAAGCAACCCATGCGTATCGAACCTCGCCCCCTGCCGCCGACCCTGCCATTCCTGGGTAACCTGCCTCCCCTGCTGACCCGCCTGTACGCCGCGCGTGGCGTGCAAAGCGAGGCCGAGCTGGACAAAAGCCTGGCGCGTCTGCTGCCGTATCAGCAGCTCAAGGGCATCGAGGCCGGTGTTGACCTGCTGGTCGAGGCCCTCGACCAGCGCCAGCGCATCCTGATTGTGGGTGACTTCGATGCCGATGGTGCCACCGCCAGCACTGTCGGGGTGCTGGGCCTGCGCCTGCTGGGCGCGTCCCATGTCGATTACCTGGTGCCCAACCGGTTCGAATACGGCTACGGCCTGACCCCGGAAATCGTCGAGGTGGCGCTGCAGCGCCAGCCGCAATTGCTGATTACTGTGGACAACGGCATTTCCAGTGTCGAGGGTGTGGCCGCTGCCAAGGCTGCCGGGCTCAAGGTACTGGTCACCGACCATCACCTGCCAGGTCAGCAACTGCCTGACGCCGACGCCATCATCAACCCCAACCAGCCGGGCTGTACGTTCCCGAGCAAGGCGCTGGCCGGGGTCGGGGTGATCTTCTATGTGCTGATGGCCCTGCGCGCCCGCTTGCGCAGCCTGGGGCGCTACGAAACGCAACCGCAGCCGAACATCGGCGAACTGCTCGACCTGGTCGCGCTGGGCAGCGTCGCCGATGTGGTGCCGCTGGATGCCAACAACCGCATCCTGGTGCACCAGGGCCTTGAGCGTATTCGCGCCGGCCGTGCTCGGCCAGGGCTGAAAGCCATTCTGGAAGTGGCCCGCCGTGACCACCGGCGCATCACCTCGACCGACCTGGGTTTCATCCTTGGCCCTCGTTTGAACGCTGCCGGGCGCCTGGACGACATGAGCCTGGGCATCGAGTGCCTGCTGTGCGAAGACGCGGCCCTGGCCCAGGACATGGCTCAGCAGCTGGACGACCTGAACCAGGACCGCAAATCCATCGAGCAGGGCATGCAGCGCGAAGCCCTGGCCCAGCTCAAGGACCTGCCGGTCGAGTCCATGCCTTACGGCCTGTGCCTGTTCGATGCAGATTGGCACCAAGGCGTGATCGGTATTCTGGCTTCGCGCCTGAAAGAACGTTATCACCGGCCGACCATCGCTTTTGCCGATGCCGGCGAGGGCATGCTCAAAGGTTCGGCGCGCTCGGTGCCGGGGTTCCACATCCGCGACGCGCTGGATGCCGTAGCGGCCCGCCACCCCGAGCTGATCAGCAAGTTCGGCGGCCACGCCATGGCTGCGGGGCTGTCGTTGCCCGAGGGCAATTTCCCCGCATTTGCCGAAGCATTCGACGAAGAGGTGCGGCGCCAGTTGCGTGAGGAAGACCTCACCGGCCGGTTGCTGTCCGATGGCAGCCTGGCCGTGGAAGAGTTCCACCTCGACCTGGCCAAGGCCCTGCGCCACGCCGGCCCTTGGGGCCAGCACTTCCCCGAGCCGCTGTTCCATGGCGTGTTCCAGCTGGTGGAGCAGCGTGTGGTGGGCGAACGGCACCTGAAGGTGGTGCTCAAGAGCGAGTGCGGTTCGGTGCGGCTGGACGGTATTGCCTTCGGCATCGACCGCGAAGTGTGGCCGAACCCGACCGTGCGCTGGGTCGAGCTGGCCTACAAGCTGGATGTGAACGAGTTTCGTGGCAACGAAAGTGTGCAGTTGATGATTGCCCACATGGAGCCACGCTGACTCCAATTCCGGGGCTGCGTTGCAGCCCATCGCCGGTGAGCCAAGCGCGATCCCTGTGGGAGCGGGCATGCCCGCGAACACCGGCAAAGCCGGTGCCATCCATCAAGTTGCCTGCTTCGCGGGTAAGCCCGCTCCCCCAGATACAATTGCTATTGGCTGATCTCAGATTGCCTTTTGCGCTTCCGGTTTTGCCAGTGCATTACGCCTGCTGCGATGAATGAAACCAGGCTCAGCAATGAAAAGAACACAAGGCCCTCCAAAAGACCGCGGTTGTATTTTTCGATCACATACTCCTTGAGCGCTGGCTCGTACAGGACTCCGCTTCCGGTCGATAGCCGCCTGATAATAGGACCAGTCAAAGCATCTTCGATATCGGCAAAGAGCGGTGTCTTCTTGTTGATGTTGGCAGCGTCATAACGCGCTTTATGTGTGTATACCCGACGTTGGGTGACTTGTCCGCTTGGCTCTTTGTATGCAATACGAAAAGTGTAAAGCGACCTGTCGTAATCCCAGGTTTCAGGTGCAGATGCAAGCGCTGCTCTAACGCTTACCCAAGGAGCGGTTACAGGCTCTGGTGCTTCTTTCCACACTGTAAGGTGTGCGAGTGCAAGACAGGCAAAAAAAGTGCCTACGAATAACAGGGATGTTACCCGTTTAGCCGGATCCAAAGCACGCATCATTTGGAGCCACGACGACCAAGTCAGCATCGGAAAGAATCTCTCGGCTCGATTTGTTTAACGGTATTTATCTTGCTGCGGAGCGGAGCAACAGGCATATTTGTCTTGACCTCCACCTATTATAGTGGTGATCGAGGGGGTTGGCCCTGTCGGTACTTGCCCATTAATGCTTTCGATTCCTATTGTTATCGAAGCTCCCCCTCCATTTGCAGGAGGGTTAGGAGGTGCAATAGGTGGGTTGACGCCTCCCGGCTGTATTATTGGCTGATCAATAGTGAATGATTCTAAAGTTCTGGTGTCCAGTTTGATCTCCAAGGTGTCCGGGTTCCACGTGATAACTTGTATTAGTCCCCCAAAATGCTCATGTATAGATTGTGGGTCTGTTATTGTCAGGTTCGGCGCCAGTATCGGATTTGCGGTCTCCTTCGTTATGTCGTGTTTAATGAGTGCGTCGATTATAGGAGTGATTGTTCTTTGGATTTTTTCTGCCAGTTCCGAATTGTAAGTTCCAATTAGGCTAGCTCCCAGTGATATGGCGGTGAAAGTGAGTGCGGCCCAAGGTGCAGCTATTAGTATTGCGAAACCCGCAACGACGCCTGCTACATTACCTACAAGGCTGACGTAGTCCCCTATATTCGGTTCGTCGTTAGGTTGGTATTCGGCAACAATTTTCAGAAAGGTTACCGTGCCCGCCAAAGTGTTGGTAACGATATTTATAAACGGAACTGCGCCTGCAGTCATTTGCGTAACTGACAGTACAGAAGCAATTGCGCTGGTTGTCTGGGCACCCTGTACTACAAGTGTGAAACCCTGCTTGTCAGTGTTGAACTGATCGTGAACTGCGGCGGCTGCGCCTGCTTGGAACCCAGGCCTCCCCACCCTATCCACCATGGCGACGAATATCTCGACCCGTTTGGTCATATTTTAAAATCCTTGTTTATTGTCTTGAAAGCAATGGTGGTGCGCAGACGGTCGCAGTCTATGGTTGGTGATTTAGCTCGGTGCGGCATTTGACCGTCGAAGATTGCGATACGTCTTGGCTTGGGTAACGCCGCGGCGATAACGTCCGTCTTGGCGTCATTGCAGAATAAAAGCTCACCTCCCCACGTTGTTGCCCAGTAGTCGTTACAGAAAAGGACTGCGGTATGCCCCGGCTCGCTTGGCAGGTTGTCTCGGTGAATTGGGCTATCCTGCCCAGCGGTCTGGCCGTTTGCATAAACGCCGATGAGTCTGGAGTTTTTCATGTGCTCAGCACATAGACGTTTCCAGATGTTGATGAGGAATCCCCAGCGCTCGTTTGCAGCCAGTTCGTGCTCACAACATTCCAGTGATTCACGCTTGCTTCCTGCAATGAAGAAATGCCAGCAGGGGCGAGCGAAGGGCGTAGAATTTACTGGCCAGTCATATCGCCAAAGGGTGCGTGAGAACGCGTTGATAAGTTTGGCTTGTTCATCAAGTGTAATGGCATTGTCTAGAATGCTTATGTCACTTGAAGCGAATTGTCTTTGCATTGGCTATGTCTCAAATCTTGTACAATGCCTTGAAGGCTGTTAGCCAGGTAATGGTGGCTGGTGCAAGGAGACATTAACCGCTTGGTATCCTAGGTTCGATAAGATATGAGAGTTTCTGATTGAAAAGAATTTCCGAAGCAGATGTGGCTCTTGAGGCAATTGACTGTGGGAAATATTCCGTTGCCCCGGCGTGCCGGGGCAAGAAGGTATACATGGAGGATGTGACCCATTCATGTATGGAGTAATTACTGGCCCTTAGCCGAGTAACAGTGATGTCGACCTCAACGCGACATACCTAACTCGGCATCATCCATCAACGCCTTGGCCATCGCACTCAGGTAGTGCGCAGCCCAGATCATCATGGGTTTCTCATCCATCAGGCCGACGATGGTCAGTTCGCGTACGTAGCCCATCAACTCGGATGCCTGATCACGGGCGTCTCGGCAGGGAATGCCTGCTTCGATGCGGAACAGGGGCTGGGTCTGTTTTTCACCTTGGAAGAATGTGGTTTTACCGACGGTGAATTGGGTGTCTTCTGTAGTCATTGTTCTGCCTTTCTGTAATCTCTAGGGCCTGGGCAGGCCTCTTCGCGGACACGCCCGCTCCCACATGTACAGCGTTAGCTTCAAGTTCTGCGCAATAACCGTGGGCGCGGGCGTGCCCGCGAAGAGGCCAGCAAAGCCAACCTCTAAACAGGTTGGGCCACGGGGAGATCGAAAGACTGGGGTGGATCAGGGGCTGTCATTTTCATATCAATCACTCGTAGGGTTACTGATTGACTGCTTCTTCGATTCCACACGAAGGGTGGCAGTTGTACGCGGTGTGGAATCCAGGCTACGAGTAAACCCGGTAGGCTTGTGACCTTCCGCGCACAACTGCCATGACGACAGCTACTCGGTAATTGATCGGGATTCCACGCCCGGACGCTGAATGCCAGCGACCTGCAAAGGCTAAAGATTCAGGATTCCAGTAACAATCAGACGCGAGTCGACAGGACTTGTAGGGTATTTCCTCAGGTTGGGTGCCACCAGATCTGGGGCGTAGGGAACATCTGAAAATCTGATCAGACATGGAGTCGGCAAAAGCAGTGCCGTCCAACCTATACCAAATCCCATGGAACCTACCCCCCACCCATTCTGGTCTAGTCTGAAGTTATGACCGGACCTGGGCCAGGGACGTGCAATTGAGTGTCCGGGCCGGATCACCATTGGAGTCCTTGGGAGGTGCCCTCATGAGCCTGCTGCTCGAGCCTTACACCCTGCGTCAGCTGACCCTGCCCAACCGCATCGCTGTGTCACCGATGTGCCAGTATTCCGCCGTCGATGGCCTGGCCAACGACTGGCACCTTGTTCATTTGGGCAGCCGCGCCGTGGGTGGTGCGGGCCTGGTTATCACTGAAGCCGTGGCGGTAACCGCCGATGGCCGCATCACCGCCGAAGACCTTGGTCTGTGGGACGACGCACAGATCGCCCCGCTGCAACGTATTACCCGCTTCATTACCGCCCAAGGTGCCGTGCCTGGCATCCAGCTGGCCCACGCCGGGCGCAAGGCCAGTACCTATCGCCCATGGCTGGGCAAGCAGGGCAGCGTGAAGCTCGAAGACGGTGGCTGGCAGCCCGTAGGGCCATCGAAGATCGCGTTTGACCCACAACACACGCCGCCACGTGAATTGAACCACGATGAAATCCAGGGTGTGATCGCTGCCTTCGTCGCCTCGACCGAGCGCGCCTTGAAGGCCGGTTTCAAGGTGGTCGAAATCCACGCCGCCCATGGCTACCTGTTGCATCAGTTCCTGTCCCCGTTGAGTAACCAGCGCCGCGACGAGTACGGCAGCTGCTTCGAGAACCGCATCCGCCTGACCCTGCAGGTGGTCGAGGCCGTGCGCAAGATCTGGCCGGCCGAATTGCCGCTGTTGGTGCGGGTATCGGCAACCGATTGGGTCGAAGACGGCTGGAACCCCGATGAAACCGTCGAACTGGCCCGCCGACTGCGCGGCTTGGGTGTCGACCTGATCGACGTATCTTCCGGCGGCACTTCGGTAAACGCCGAGATCCCCACCGGCCCCGGCTACCAGACGCGCTTCGCCGAACGCGTGCGCAAGGAATCGGAAATCGCCACCGGCACCGTGGGCATGATCACCGAACCGGCCCAGGCCGAGCACATTTTGCGGACCGGCCAGGCCGACATCATCTTCCTCGCCCGCGAACTGCTGCGCGACCCGTACTGGCCGCTGCATGCCGATGATGACCTAGGCGGTAACAAAGCTACCTGGCCCGCGCAGTACCAACGTGCGACCAGCCGGGCCAACCCGATTCACGAGTCGGATCTGCGCGACTGATCCAAGCCTGTTGATACAGCGCGTACCCTGTGGGAGCGGGTTCACCCGCGAAGAAGGCGACTCGGTGTATGGCACCGGCTTTGCTGGTGTTCGCGGGTGAACCCGCTCCCACAGTGGCCGCGAAAAATCAGGAGTTGATACTTACTCCTGTTCTATTGGCTGCTTCCAGATAGTCATCCACCGCCTCTTTGAATGCGGCAGGCAACATCCTGCGCGACCGAGCGTGAAACCCGACGATATCGCGAGTTGTGCAAAGGTTACCGACCCACAAGCGGTCTTCCTTGCTGTATTTCACCTTTGCTCTTTGTCCTCGATACTCCATGATAATTGGCCTTTTGCTCATCTGATTTTTGATGACGGCAAGATAGAGGACAAGGCGTTAGGAATGGGCCGAGCTGATTGTAGGAATGCTCCTGGATTGAGGTGCAGGCCCCAATCCAGGCACTACATTCAGTGCTTGATCATCACATGCCGCACACAGGTGTAATCCTCCAGCCCATACATCGACATATCCTTCCCGTACCCCGAATGCTTCTGCCCGCCATGGGGCATTTCGCTCACCAGCATGAAGTGGGTGTTCACCCAGGTGCAGCCATACTGCAGGCGCGCCGCCAGGCGATGGGCGCGGCCGGTGTCGCGGGTCCATACCGATGAGGCCAGGCCGTAGTTGGAGTCGTTGGCCCATGCCAGCGCCTGCGCTTCGTCGGCGAAGCGGGTGACCGACACCACCGGGCCGAACACTTCGTTGCGCACGATCTCGTCATCCTGCTGGGCATCGGCCAGCACCGTCGGCTCGAAGAAGAAACCCTCGCCATCGATCACCTTGCCCCCCGTTACCAGGCGAATGTGCGGCTGGGCGATGGCGCGCTGCACCAGGCCGGCCACCTTGTCGCGGTGCTGGGCACTGATCAGTGGCCCCAGCTCGGTGTCCTCGGCATCTTGCAGGCCAGGTTTGAGGCTCGCGACGGCTTCACCCAGGCGCTCGACAAAGCGCTCGTAGATCCCGTCCTGCACATACAGGCGGCAGGCGGCGGTGCAGTCCTGGCCGGCGTTGTAGAAGCCGAAGGTGCGGATGCCATCGACGGCAGCGTCGATGTCGGCATCGTCGAACACCAGCACCGGGGCCTTGCCGCCCAGTTCCATGTGCATGCGTTTCACGCTGTCGGCGGTGGCGCTGATGATGTGCGCGCCGGTAGGGATCGAGCCGGTCAGCGACACCATGCGCACCTTGGGGTGATTGACCAGTGGGTTGCCGACCGTCTGGCCGCGGCCGAACAGGATGTTCAGTACGCCCGGTGGCAGCAGGTCCTGAGACAGTTCACCCAGGCGCAGGGCGGTCAGCGGGGTCAATTCGGATGGCTTGATTACCACGGTGTTGCCAGCGGCCAGAGCGGGGGCGATCTTCCAGGCCAGCATCATCAACGGGTAGTTCCACGGGGCAATCGAAGCCACCACGCCCAGCGGGTCGCGGCGGATCATCGAGGTGTGGCCCGGCAGGTACTCGCCGGCCGCCGAACCGCCCAGGCAGCGCGCGGCACCGGCAAAATAGCGGAACACGTCGGCAATGGCCGGGATTTCGTCATTCAACGCGGCACTCAGCGGCTTGCCGCAGTTCTGCGATTCAAGCCGGGCCAGTTCATCGCCATGGGCTTCGATGGCATCCGCCAGCGCCAGCAAGGCTTGCGAGCGGTCCTTGGGGCTGGTTTGCGACCAGCTGTCGAAGGCCTGGTCGGCGGCGCGCACGGCGCTGTCCACCTGGGCTTCGGTGGCTTCGTTGATCTGCGCCAGGGCAGTGCCCAGCGCCGGGTTCAGTACGGTCCAGGCTGGGCCTTCGCCAGCGACCAGCCGGCCATTGATCAGCATCTGCGTTTGCATCGGGGACTCCTCCAGGGTCATTTGCCACTGCCCGCAACGCTTTCGCCGCCACGGGTCAGGTAATAGGCGCCAAGGATCGGCAGCATGGTCACCAGCATCACCAGCATGGCGACCACGTTGGTCACCGGCACGTCGCGCGGGCGGCTGAGCTGGTTGAGCAGCCAGATCGGCAGTGTGCGCTCGTGGCCGGCGGTGAAGGTGGTGACGATGATTTCATCGAACGACAGGGCAAAGGCCAGCATGCCACCGGCCAGCAGCGCCGAGCCGAGGTTGGGCAGGATGATGTAGCGGAAGGTTTGCCAGCCATCGGCGCCCAGGTCCATCGAGGCTTCGATCAGGCTTTGCGAGGTGCGCCGCAGGCGGGCGATCACGTTGTTGTAGACGATGACCACGCAGAACGTGGCGTGGCCGACCACGATGGTGAATACACCGGGCTCTATGCCCAGCGTCTTGAACGCCGAGAGCAGGGCGATGCCGGTGATGATGCCGGGCAGGGCGATGGGCAGGATGAGCATCAGCGAAATGCTTTCCTTGCCGAAAAAGCTGCGCCGGTACAGCGCCGCCGAGGCCAAGGTGCCGAGCACCAGGGCGATCAGTGTGGCCAGGCAGGCCACCTGCAGCGACAGCTTGATCGCCTCCAGCACATCGGGCCGGGCGAAGGCCACGGCGAACCACTTCAGGGTAAAGCCCTTGGGCGGGAAGCTGAATGCCGCGTCTTCGGTGTTGAACGCGTACAGGAAGATGATCAGGATCGGAAAATGCAAAAACAGCAACCCGCCCCAGGCCGCCAGGCGCAGCCCCGTTGATGCTTTTTCAGAGTGCATCGAAGGCCCCCAGGCGCTTGACGATGGACAGGTACACCGCAATCAGCACGATCGGCACCAGGGTGAACGCGGCGGCCATCGGCATGTTGCCGATCGCCCCTTGCTGGGCATAGACCATGCTGCCGATGAAATAGCCGGGCGGGCCGACCAGTTGCGGCACGATGAAGTCGCCCAGGGTGAGCGAGAACGTGAAGATCGAGCCGGCTGCAATGCCCGGAATCGAAAGTGGCAAGATCACCTGGACGAAGGTTTGCCCAGGCCGTGCGCCGAGGTCTGCCGAGGCTTGCAGCAGTGACGGCGGCAGGCGCTCCAGCGAGGCCTGGATCGGCAGGATCATGAACGGCAGCCAGATGTACACAAACACCATGAAGCGACCCAGGTGCGACGTCGACAGCGTGCTGCCACCCACACCCGGCACGGTCAGCACCGCTTGCAGCAGCCCGTCCAGGTGCAGCTGCTGGACAAACCACTGCGCCACACCGCCCTTGGCCAGCAGCAGGGTCCAGGCATAGGTCTTGACGATGTAGCTGGCCCACATCGGCATCATCACCGCGATGTAGAAAAACGCCTTGGTCTTGCCGCTGGTGTAGCGCGCCATGTAGTAGGCGATGGGGAAGGCCAGCACCGCGCTGGCCAACGACACGGCCACGGCCATGCCCAGGGTGCGCAGGATGATGTCGAAGTTCGACGGGTTGAACAGCGCGGCAAAGTTGCCCAGGGTGAGGTCCGGGGTTACCGCCATGGTGAAGTCGTCGAAGGTATAGAAGCCCTGCCACAGCAGGTTCAGCAACGAGCCCAGGTAGATCGCGCCAAACCAGGTCAGCGGCGGTACCAGCAGCAGTGCCAGGTACAGGTTGGGGCGCCGGTACAGCAGGTTGGACAGGCTACGCAGTGCACTCATGTCAGCGGGCCTCGGTTTCCAGCAGCACCGTCATGGCCTCGCGGGGCCAGTGCGCCAGTACCTGTTGCCCGGGCTGCCAGGCCTGGGCCTGTGCTTGCCAGCGGTCGTTGGCCTGGCTGACTGCCAGCAGCTGGCCGTTGTCCAGTTGCAACTCATAGCGCGTGGCGCTGCCTTGGTACTGAACATCGCGCAGCACGCCGTTGACCTGCACCTCGTGGCTGGTCACCACCGGGTCGCCCAGGCGGATGTGCTCGGGGCGGATGGAGAAGGGCGCCGAGCTGCCGTTAAGCGCCATGGCCAGCTCGCCACGCACCACGTTGGAGGTGCCGACGAACTCGGCAACAAACGTGGTGGCAGGCTTCATGTACAGGTTGCGCGGTGTGTCGACCTGTTCGATGCGGCCGCGGTTGAACACCGCAACCCGGTCGGACATCGACAGCGCTTCGGTCTGGTCGTGGGTGACGAAGATGAAGGTGATGCCCAATTGGCGCTGCAGCTTTTTCAGCTCGCCCTGCATCTGTTCGCGTAGCTTCAGGTCCAGCGCGCCCAGCGGCTCGTCCAGTAGCAGCACCCGCGGCCGGTTGACCAGTGCCCGGGCCAAAGCCACGCGCTGGCGCTGGCCGCCGGACAGCTGCGCCGGCTTGCGTGCGCCATAGCCGGCCAGGGCCACCATGGCCAGGGCTTCTTCGGCGCGGCTGTGGCGCTCGGCCTTGGCCACGCCCTTTACCTTCAGGCCGTAGGCGATGTTGTCCAGCACGTTCATGTGCGGGAACAGGGCGTAGTCCTGGAACACGGTGTTGACGTCACGCTGGTAGGGCGGCACGCCAGCAGCCTCGACACCGTGGATACGGATCGAGCCGCTGGTGGGTTGTTCAAAGCCGGCGATCAGGCGCAGGCAGGTGGTCTTGCCCGAGCCGGAAGGGCCGAGCATGGAGAAGAACTCGCCATCGATGATGTCGATGCTGACCTGGTCGACAGCCTTGACCTCGCCGAAGGTGCGGGAAACCTGGGTGAACTGGACGGCTAGGGGCATGCGTGGGCTCCGGACATCAATGTTCTCCTGTGCCGGCCCCTTCGCGGGCACGCCCGCTCCCACAAGTACTGCACAGCTTTCAAAACCGGTGCCGTACCTGTGGGAGCGGGCGTGCCCGCGAAAGGGCCGTTACAGGCATTCAGGCAACCTCAGCGACCACCCATGATCGCAATGTAATCCTGCGTCCAGCGGCTATAAGGCACGAACTTGCCTCCCTGGGCCTGCGGGGTTTTCCAGAAAGCGATCTTGTCGAAGTTGTCGAACCCGTTGGTCTTGCACCCCTCGGCGCCCAGCAGTTCGCTACCGGTACACGCTGCCGGTACCGCCGGCAACGAGCCGAACCAGGCCGCCACGTCACCCTGCACCTTCGGCTGCAGCGACCAGTCCATCCATTTGTAGGCGCAGTTGGGGTGCTTGGCCTCGCTGTGCAGCATGGTGGTGTCGGCCCAGCCGGTCGCGCCTTCCTTGGGAATGGTCGAGGCCACTGGCTGGTTCTCGGCCTTCAGGCCATTGACCATGTAGCCCCAGGAGCTGGAGGCAACCACGCCTTCGTTCTTCACATCGCTCATCTGTACCGTGGCGTCATGCCAGTAACGGTGGATCAGCGGTTGCTGCTGGCGCAGCAGCTCCAGCACGGCCTTGTACTGTGCCTCGTTCAGCTCGTACGGGTCCTTGATGCCTAGCTCAGGCTTGGCCGATTTCAGGTACAGCGCCGCGTCGGCGATGTAGATCGGCCCGTCGTAGGCCTGCACGCGGCCTTTGTTCGGCTTGCCGTCGGGCAGGTTCTGCGGCTCGAACACCACGCCCCAGCTGGTGGGGGGCTGCTTGAAGGTATTGGTGTTGTACAGCAGCACGTTCGGCCCCCACTGGTACGGGGTGCCATAAACCTGCTTGTCGACCACGTACCAGCCGCCGTTCTGCAAGCGCGGGTCGAGGTTTTTCCAGTTGGGGATCAGTGCGGTGTTGATCGGTTGCACGCGCTTGCCCACGATCAGCCGCAGCGAAGCATCGCCCGAGGCAGTGACCAGGTCGTAGCCGCCCTTGGTCATCAGGCTGACCATTTCGTCCGAGGTGGCGGCCGTTTTCACGCTGACCTTGCAGCCGGTTTCCTTCTCGAAACCGGTCACCCAGTCGTAGGCTTTGTCGCTTTCACCGCGCTCGATGTAGCCGGGCCAGGCGACGATATCCAGGCGCCCCTCACCAGGCCCCAGGGCCTTGGGCGGTTCGGCAGCCTGCAGGCTGGCGCTGGCCAGCACGGCGCCCGTCATGGCGCCGAGCAATGCGGTCTTGTGCACTGACATGGTGTTCCCTCTTCTTGGAGATCTTGGTCGGGGCAGTCATCAAGCAAGCCGTGAAGCAATTGTTATAAGCGTAGTGCGGTTGCGCGAGGTATTGGCGATATCGAGTCTAGTTGGCTTTTTGCCAGCCAATGCAACATCCCGAAGCAAATCCACGATGGCGTGTACTGCGCCAAGCCTTACTCTGGCGATTGAATTTTCTTACGTGGAGACACGCGAATGAACACCCGGGGCTTGCTCGATCAACTCCTCAAATCCGGCCAGCAGATGCTCGAAAAACAGGGCGGCGCGAACAAGTCCGGCAGCGCTGCCGGTGGGCTTGGCGGGCTGTTGTCCGGAGCCGGTGGCGGCCTGTTGGGTGGCGGGGCACTGGGCCTGTTGCTGGGTAGCAAGAAGGCCCGCAAGTACGGCGGCAAGGCCCTGACCTACGGTGGCCTGGCCGCGCTGGGGGTGCTGGCCTATAAAGCCTACGGCAACTGGCAGGCCAACCAGCGGGTGGCCGCAGCCGAACCGCAAACCGTCGACCGCCTGCCGCCTGCCCAGGCCGAGCAGCACAGCCAGGCCGTGCTGCGGGCGCTGGTGGCGGCGGCCAAGTCCGATGGCCACATCGACGAGCGCGAGCGGGCGCTGATCGAAGGTGAATTCACCCGCCTGGACAGCGACCGCGAACTGCAGCACTGGCTGCATGCCGAACTGAACAAACCGCTGGACCCGGCCGAAGTGGCCCGCGCTGCGCAAACGCCAGAGATGGCGGCCGAGATGTACCTGGCTAGCGTGTTGATGGTCGACCAGGAAAACTTCATGGAGCGTGCCTACCTGGACGAACTGGCCCGCCAACTACGGCTGGACCCGGCGTTGCGCCAGGAGCTGGAAAGCCAGGCCCGTCTCGCCGCCGGCCAATAGTCGGCGCCTAACGTGTGTAGGAGCGGCAAGCCCGCTCCTACAAAAACTTGGTCTGCTGTGCGTTAGGCCTCACTTCACCCGCAAATCTGTAAGGCCTCTGGGCTATACTTCGGCGATTTTCCCGCTCGTTGTGAATTCCTGAGGGCTGAATGTGAAGAACTGGACCTTGCGCCAACGGATCCTGGCAAGTTTCGCCGTGATCATCGCCATCATGCTGCTGATGATCGTGGCCGCCTACTCGCGGTTGGTCGCCATCGAAACCGCCGAAGAGGCGGTGGGGACCGACAGCATTCCCGGGGTCTACTACAGCTCGATGATCCGCAGTGCCTGGGTTGATGGCTATGTCACCAGCCAGCAACTGGTGGGCCTGTCCAACCACCGCGAAATCACTTCGGCTGACATGGCGCTGTTCAAAAGCTTCGAGGATCGCCTGAAGCAGCACATGGCGAGCTACCAGAGCACCATCAAGGACAGTGACGACCAAGCGCGGTTCGACAGCTTTGTCGAGCTTGAGCAGCGCTACATCAAGGTCGTTGGAGAGGTGCTGGACGCCTACCGTGAGCACAACTATGCCGAAGCCCAGCGTCTGATTGTCGAGGAACTGACTCCTGTCTGGGTGGATGGTCGCAAGCACTTGAACGAGGTGATCGAGTTCAACCGCGCTGCGGCTGACAACGCAACCCACGAGATTGTCAGTGCGGTAAATACTGCCAAAGGCAGCATGGTGGTTTCGCTGCTGCTGGCAATCGTCGCCGCCGGCATTTGCGGCCTGTTGCTGATGCGTGCCATCACCGCCCCCATGCAGCGCATCGTCCATGCCCTCGACAAGCTGCGCTCCGGCGACCTGAGCATGCGCCTGAGCCTGGACCGCAAAGACGAGTTTGGCGCCATCGAAAGCGGTTTCAACGAAATGGCCGAGGCACTGGCCAATCTGGTGGCCCAGGCCCAGCGCTCGTCGGTGCAGGTAACCACTTCGGTCACTGAAATCGCCGCTACATCCAAACAACAGCAGGCCACCGCTACCGAGACGGCCGCCACCACCACGGAAATTGGCGCTACCTCGCGGGAGATTGCCGCCACCTCGCGTGACCTGGTGCGCACCATGACCGAAGTCACCTCGGCCGCCGACCAGGCTTCCAGCCTTGCAGGCTCCGGCCAGCAGGGCCTGGCGCGCATGGAAGAGACCATGCACCAGGTGATGGGCGCTGCCGACCTGGTCAATGCCAAGCTCGGCATCCTCAATGAAAAGGCCAGCAACATCACCCAGATGGTGGTGACCATCGTCAAGGTCGCCGACCAGACCAACCTGCTGTCGCTCAACGCTGCCATCGAAGCGGAAAAAGCCGGCGAGTACGGCCGTGGTTTTGCCGTGGTGGCCACTGAAGTGCGCCGCCTGGCCGACCAGACCGCCGTGGCCACCTACGACATCGAGCAGATGGTGCGCGAGATCCAGTCGGCGGTATCGGCCGGGGTCATGGGCATGGACAAGTTTTCCGAAGAGGTGCGCCGCGGCATGTTCGAGGTGCAACAGGTGGGCGAGCAGCTCAGCCAGATCATTCACCAGGTGCAGGCCTTGGCGCCGCGTGTGCTGATGGTCAACGAAGGCATGCAGGCCCAGGCCACCGGTGCCGAGCAGATCAACCAGGCGCTGGCCCAGCTCAGCGATGCCAGCACCCAGACTGTCGAGTCGCTGCGCCAGGCCAGTTTTGCCATCGATGAGCTGAGCCAGGTGGCCGCCGGCCTGCGTGGCGGCGTGTCGCGCTTCAAAGTCTGACCGCGATGAACGACTTGCAACCGCACGCCGCACGGGCGGACAACGCCAAAGGGGCGCTGTACCTGCAGTTTCGTATCGGGGAACAGCGTTTTGCCCTGAGCGTGCACGAGGTCATCGAGGTGTTGCCGCGCCAGCCGCTGAAACCGATAGCCCAGGCGCCAGGCTGGGTCGCGGGCATCCTTTCCCATCGTGGGCAACTGGTACCGGTGATCGACCTTGCTGCGCTGAGTTTTGGCCAGCCTGCGGCGCACCGCACCAGTACCCGTCTGGTGTTGGTGCATTATCGGGGTGGCCTGCAACTGGGTCTGATCCTGGAGCAGGCCACCGAGACGTTGCGCTGCCGCCCCGACGAGTTCCAGCCCTATGGTGTGGACAGCGGCGAAGCCCCGTACCTGGGGCCGGTACGCCAGGATGACCAAGGCCTGCTGCAACGTATCGAAGTCAACGATCTGTTGCCTGATGCCGTGCACCAACTGCTGTACACGGTCGAGCCGACAGGGATGCCGACATGAACGAACGTTTCTTCCGCTTCTTGCGCGAGCGCATTGGCCTGGACGTCGAATCGGTGGGTGCGCCCATGGTCGAGCGCGCGCTGCGCCAGCGTTGCGTGGCCATGAACGCCATCGACCTGGATGATTACTGGCTGCGCCTGCAGCAGTCGGCCGATGAGCAACAGGCGTTGATCGAAGCGGTGATCGTCCCGGAAACCTGGTTCTTTCGCTACCCGGAATCCTTCACCGCCCTGGCCAGCCTGGCACACAAGCGCCTGGCCGAGTTGGCCGGGGCACGGCCACTGCGCCTGCTCAGCCTGCCTTGCTCGACAGGCGAGGAACCCTATTCGCTGGCCATGGCCCTGCTCGACGCCGGCATCGCGCCGGGGGCGTTTCTGATCGACGGCATGGACATCAGCCCCAATTCGGTGGCCAAGGCCGGGCAGGCCGTATACGGGCGCAACGCCTTCCGGGGCAGCGACCTGGGCTTTCGCGAGCGCTACTTCGACGCCCTCGACGAAGGCCATCGCCTGCATGAGCGGGTGCAGCAGCAGGTGAGCCTGCAAGTGGGCAATGTGCTCGACCCGGCGTTGGCCACCCGCGATGGCCTGTACGATTTCGTGTTCTGCCGCAACCTGTTGATCTACTTTGACGTGGCGACCCAGCAGCGTGTGTTCGAAGTGCTCAAGCGTCTGCTGCATCCCCAGGGTGTATTGTTCATCGGCCCGGCCGAAGGCAGCTTGCTGGCACGGATGGGGATGCGCCCGCTGGGCATTGCCCAATCGTTCGCCTACGTGCGCCAAGAAGGCAGTAGCGCCCCGCAGGCCGTGGCCCCGGCACAACCTGCACGGCGTACCGTGCTACCGCAGGCTCCGACGGGTTATCCACCCCCCGTCGCGCCATTGCCGCGTCCGTTACGGGCAGTACCGGTAATCGCTAGACCCGCGCCGGCCCGCGAACCCAAGCGCGAGGACGCAAACGAACTGCTGGCCAGTATCGCCCGGCTTGCCAATGCTGGCGCCAGCGAACAGGCGCGTGCCGAATGCCAGCGCTACCTGGGCCAGTACGCGCCCTCGGCACAGGTTTACTACTGGCTGGGGTTGCTCAGTGATACCGACGGCGATGCGCAACAGGCACTGACCCACTACCGCAAGGCGCTGTACCTTGAGCCGCAACACCCTGAGGCGCTGGTGCACCTGGCGGCCTTGCTGGCGGCCCAGGGCGACCAGGCCGGTGCCCGACGCCTGCAGGAGCGTGCAGCGCGGGTTGGCCGGGAGCCTGAACGATGAAGGGTGACACTGCGATGCAGCTACTCGCCGAAGACGACGCGCACATCGACGATTGCTGGAACCGCATTGGTGTGCACGGGGACAAGCAATGCCCACTGTTGGCGCGTCATGTTCACTGCCGCAATTGCGACGTGTATGCAGCTGCGGCCACACGTCTGCTTGACCGCTACGCACTGATGCAGGACCACCAGGCCGCGGCGGCGCAGCCGGTCGAGGAAAACACCGGCCGTTCCATGCTGTTGTTCCGTCTGGGCGAAGAGTGGTTGGCACTGGCCACCGCCAGCCTGGCCGAAATCGCCCCGTTGCAGGCTGTGCATTCGCTGCCGCACCAGCGCTCGCGGGTGTTGCAGGGGGTTGCCAATGTTCGCGGTGCCCTGGTGCCGTGCCTGTCACTGGCCGATTTGCTGGGCGTACAAGCCGGCACCGCCGAACAACGTAGCGGCAGGGCGATGCCACGCATGCTGATACTGGCTGCCGAAGGTGGCCCTGTGGTGATGGCCGTTGAGGAAATCGACGGTATTCACCGGCTCGACCCGCTGCTGCTGGGCAGTGGCCAGGACGCCACGCGCTTCACTGCCGCAGTACTGCAGTGGCGCGGTCGTAGCGTGCGAGTGCTGGACGATCAACACTTACTGTCTGCCGTGCAGCGGAGCCTGTCATGACCCCAGAGCAAATGCGCGATGCATCGTTGCTCGAACTGTTCAGCCTGGAGGCCGAGGCGCAAACCCAGGTGCTCAGCGCCGGCCTGATGGCGCTGGAGCGCAACCCCACCCAGGCCGACCAGCTCGAGGCCTGCATGCGCGCCGCCCATTCGTTGAAGGGGGCCGCGCGTATCGTCGGGGTGGATGCCGGTGTGAGTGTCGCCCACGTCATGGAAGATTGCCTGGTAGCCGCCCAGGAGGGCCGCTTGCGGTTGAGCGCCGAGCACATCGACGCGCTGTTGCAGGGGACCGACTTGCTGATGCGCATCGCCACACCAGGCGATACCGTGGCGCAGGCGACCTTGCCGGTATTTCTTGCGCAAATGGCCAGCTTGCTCGACCCGGGCGCTGCGACCGTGCCTGCGGCGCCGCTGGCTGCCCCGCTGCAAGCGGAACCGCAGGTGGCAACCTTGCAGTCTGAACCGCTGGTAGTGCCAGTCGACCTGGCTGAACCCGAGCCGGAGCCCGAGCCTGCCCTGCGGCGCAAGCCCGGCAAGCGCGTTGGCGAAGGGGCCGAGCGGGTACTGCGTGTCACCGCCGACCGTCTTAACAGCCTGCTCGACCTGTCCAGCAAGTCGCTCGTGGAAACCCAGCGGCTCAAGCCGTACCTGGCCACCTTGCAGCGCCTCAAACGCATGCACGGTCAGGGCATGCAGGCGCTCGACGGCCTGCGCATGCAACTGGAGGACAGTGGCCAAAGCAATGAGGTGCTCGAAGCCCTGGCGCAAACCCAGCGGTTGCTGGCGGAAACCCAGCAGATCCTGCAGCAGCAGGCGGCCGACCTGGACGAGTTCGGCTGGCAGGCCAGCCAGCGTGCACAGTTGCTCTACGACACCGCCCTGGCCTGCCGGATGCGCCCGTTCGCTGACGTGTTGACCGGGCAAAGCCGTATGGTGCGTGACCTTGGGCGCTCGCTGGGCAAACCGGTGCGACTGGTGGTGGACGGCGAGAAAACCCAGGTCGACCGCGATGTGCTGGAAAAGCTCGAAGCGCCCCTGACCCACCTGTTACGCAATGCCGTCGACCACGGTATCGAGCTGCCAGAAAGGCGGCTGCTGGCGGGCAAGCCAGACGAGGGCGTGATCCGCCTGCGCGCTTCGCACCAGGCCGGCATGCTCAGCCTGGAGTTGATCGACGATGGTGCCGGCATCGACCTGGAGCGCCTGCGCAGCAGCATCGTCGAACGCGCCCTGTCACCTGCCGACACGGTGGCGCGGATGAGCGATGCGGAGCTGCTGACGTTCCTGTTCCTGCCCGGTTTCAGCTTGCGTGACAAGGTCACCGAAGTGTCCGGGCGCGGCGTGGGGCTGGATGCGGTGCAGCACATGGTTCGCGAACTGCGCGGCTCGATCGAGCTGACGCAGGTGGCGGGGCAGGGCTGTCGCTTCCACTTGCAGGTGCCGCTGACCCTGTCGGTGGTGCGTAGCCTGGTGGTCGAGGTGGGCGGTGAAGCCTACGCTTTCCCGCTGGCCCATATCGAACGCACGCTGGAAGTGACCGCGGAACAGATTGTTCAGATCGAAGGCCGTCAGCACTTCTGGCACGAAGGCCGGCACATTGGCCTGGTGGCGGCCAGCCAGTTGCTCAACCGCCCAGCCGGGCACAGTGACGAAGCCAGCCTGCGGGTGGTGGTAATCCGTGAGCGCGAGCAACTGTACGGCGTGGCCGTGGAGCGGCTGGTGGGCGAGCGTGTGTTGGTGGTGATGCCTCTCGACCCACGGTTGGGCAAGGTGCAGGACATTTCCTCCGGCGCCTTGCTGGATGATGGCTCGGTGGTACTGATCGTCGATGTCGAAGACTTGCTGCGCTCAGTGGAAAAACTGCTCAGCACCGGCAGCCTGGAGCGCATCGAGCGCGGCAGCAGTGGCGTTCGTGGCGTGACCCGCAAGCGGGTGCTGGTAGTCGATGACTCGCTGACCGTGCGCGAACTGCAGCGCAAGCTGCTGGGCAACCGTGGCTATGACGTGGCGGTAGCGGTAGATGGCATGGACGGCTGGAACGCCCTGCGCGGCGAGGACTTCGACTTGCTGATCACCGACATCGACATGCCGCGCATGGACGGTATCGAACTGGTGACCCTGGTGCGCCGTGATCAGCGCCTGCAATCGCTGCCCGTGATGGTGGTGTCCTACAAAGACCGTGAGGAAGACCGACGGCGTGGCCTGGATGCCGGCGCCGACTACTATTTGGCAAAGGCCAGTTTCCACGACGATGCGTTGCTGGATGCTGTGGTGGAGCTGATCGGAGGTGCTCAGGGATGAAGATCGCCATCGTCAATGACATGCCCATGGCCGTCGAGGCGCTGCGCCGGGCAGTTGCCTTGGAGCCTGCGCATCAGGTGGTGTGGGTAGCCAGCAATGGCGCCGAAGCAGTGCAACGCTGCGCCGAGCAACTGCCGGACCTGATCCTCATGGACCTGATCATGCCGGTGATGGACGGCGTGGAGGCCACCCGACGGATCATGGCCGAAACCCCGTGCGCCATCGTCATCGTTACGGTCGACCGCAAGCAGAACGTGCATCGGGTGTTCGAGGCCATGGGCCATGGCGCCCTCGACGTGGTCGATACGCCGGCGCTGGGGGCGGGTGATGCCCGTGAAGCGGCCGCACCACTGCTGCGCAAAATTCTCAATATCGGCTGGCTGGTCGGCCAGCAGCGAGCCCCGGCAGCAAGGCCGGTGGCTACACCGCTGCGCGAGGCTTCCCAACGTCGCGGGCTGGTGGCGATCGGCTCGTCGGCGGGCGGCCCGGCAGCGCTTGAAGTATTGCTCAAGGGCTTGCCGGCCGCGTTTCCGGCGGCCATCGTGCTGGTTCAGCATGTGGACCAGGTGTTTGCCGCCGGCATGGCCGAATGGCTCAGCAGCGCAGCAGGCCTGCCGGTGCGCCTGGCCCGTGAAGGCGAACCGCCGCAGCCCGGGCAGGTGTTGCTGGCCGGTACCAACCACCACATTCGGCTGCTACAGAACGGCCAACTGGCCTACACTGCCGAACCTGTCAATGAAATCTACCGGCCCTCGATCGATGTGTTCTTCGAGAGCGTGGCACGTTACTGGAATGGCGATGCGGTGGGTGTGCTGCTTACCGGCATGGGGCGCGACGGCGCCCAAGGCCTGAAACTGATGCGCCAGCAGGGTTTTCTGACCATTGCCCAGGACCAGGCCAGCAGTGCGGTGTACGGCATGCCCAAGGCCGCTGCGGCCATCGATGCCGCCGTGGAAATCCGCCCGCTGGAACGCATCGCCGGGCGCTTGATGGAATTTTTCGCAAAATGACGAAATGTATTGAATCACGCCGCCAGACCGGTCGTGATCGGGTGAACAGGTATGAATGATTTACCGATCGAAGGTTTCGCGACCCCCAACGAAAACTCGGCGATGGTGCTGCTGGTCGACGACCAGGCCATGATCGGCGAAGCGGTGCGGCGTGGCCTGGCCAATGAAGACAACATCGACTTCCACTTCTGCGCCGACCCGCACCAGGCGGTGGCCCAGGCCATGCGCATCAAGCCCACGGTTATCCTCCAGGACCTGATCATGCCTGGCCTGGACGGCTTGACCCTGGTGCGCGAGTACCGTAACAACCCGGCAACCCAGGACATCCCGATCATCGTTCTGTCGACCAAGGAAGACCCGCTGGTCAAGAGCGCGGCCTTTGCCGCCGGTGCCAACGATTACCTGGTCAAGCTGCCGGACACCATCGAACTGGTGGCGCGCATTCGTTACCACTCGCGCTCCTACCTCACCCTGTTGCAGCGCGACGAGGCTTACCGCGCCCTGCGCGTCAGCCAGCAGCAGCTGCTTGATTCCAACCTGATGTTGCAGCGGCTGATGAACTCCGATGGCCTGACCGGGTTGTCCAACCGCCGCCATTTCGACGAGTACCTGGAGCTGGAATGGCGCCGAGCGATGCGTGAACAGCAGCAGCTGTCGTTGCTGATGATCGACGTCGATTACTTCAAGGCCTATAACGACAGCTTCGGTCACCTGGCCGGTGATGAGGCACTGCGTCAGGTCGCCGAGGCCATTCGAGGCTCCTGTTCGCGTCCTACTGACCTGCCAGCGCGTTACGGTGGCGAAGAATTCGCCCTGGTGTTACCCAATACCTCGCCAGGTGGCGCTCGCCTGGTGGCGGAAAAGCTTCGTCAGACGGTGCTTGGGCTGAACATCCCGCACAGCGCGCCCCATGCTGATTCGCGGCTGACCGTGAGCATTGGCCTGGCGACCCAGACGCCCAGCGTTGGCAGCCATTGCCGGCAACTGATTTCGGCTGCGGACAAGGGGTTGTACCTGGCGAAGAATAATGGCCGCAATCAAGTGGGCGTCAGCTGATTGATAGTCAAAAGGCAGAGGCAAACCAGTGCCTCTACCTCTGCTGCCTACGGTGTTTCGAGTTAGCGGACTACCTTGTATGTCTCGGATACCTTCTCGTGTTCTTCTTTGCGACCATCGTTGAACTCGTAGACTAATTTATAGGCAGGCGTTGCCTCGGTGCCAAAGTGCCCATCTACTAGTTTGAGCCCAAATTCGCCGGGCTCGGCACTCGACCCTAATCCAACTCTAAATTCCTGAAAGGATGTTCTGTTGTTGGTCCTGGAGTAGATGGTTACGTAGCAGGACTTAAGGTTTGGTACCGCTGAATGGCCTGGGTATTTGAAGACTGCGTAAACGTATTCGTGGGGTAGTTGCAGGTTCAATGTTGGGCTTTTGCCGGGTTTTAGTTTTTCGTTACCGTAGGGTGATTGTATGCCTGCGTTTTCAATGTCTTTAGGGGCTTCTGACTGTTCGTTAGAAAATGAGAGGCTGTATTTGACTTCTTCTACAGGGGGCGGCAGCTGCGTGAGGTGATTTTTTTTGGGATTGTTGCTCATGTTGCATCTCCGGGGCGTTGATTCAGGGGTGGCGTATTACTGCTTTCAGGTTCGTATGTTGTATTTCACCGGTTTCGAATTACCGGTGCAACTGACAAAAAAGACAGGTGCTCCCTGTGCGTTTGCGCGTTAAAGTTACCTGTTTGACTTCACTGGACTGAGTTCGGCTGGCGATGAGGCCAGCAGTCGCATTGCCGGGCGCGGCTTTATCCGCATTCGGTGATTGAATACGCGGTGAGCGCAGTAAAAAGTTCGGATTGAGAGTGCAATTGATTTTCAGCGTATTCTGCAATCCCGTGCCACAGGTATAGCGACTAAATTTTGGTATTGCCTGGCTCCGCAGTTACCAATATATCGTGCTCTCGGGTACCGATGATAACGTTTTCGCCTGGGTTTTTCAGAATGGCTACGAACTGAGCGCGCCCCTTGATTGTGTCGCCGGGCTTGGGCTTGATGAACAATGGCACGCTTCCTGTCAGCTTTTGCTCATCTCTTGTGAGGTGCCAAGGGTCGAAGTTATCGCCAAACTCAAACATTGCCAAGACTTCAATCAGCCGGTCCGGGTCCTCGCATTCGATGCCAGGGTATGTGTAGGTGTAATGGAGTGTGTTGTCGGTGAGGCGCTGGATGTTGATCTGGTGCGGCGTCGTAGTTTGATCCTCTTCTTTGAAGTGGAGCTCATCAAGCGGTTTGACCGGCGTGCAGCGTGCATTTCCGGTGGTGATCCCGTTCTGCAAGATTTTAAAGAGAGTGTTTGCTATCGCTTGTTGGTTTGGCTTTTTGGGTGCAGCCGACTTGCCCGACGTTTTTGCGGTTTTACTCATGGCTTGCCTCATGCATTGAGCGTTTGTAGGGAGTCCCTACGCTTCACCAAGTGTGTGCGGGTCTATTCGACTAGGTTATGTGTGATGGGACAACTGGCAAAAATGACAGGTGGTCCCGTACCGCATTTCATCAGGCCGCTCTTTGGGAATCTCGCTGTGTTGTCAGCCCGAGGTGTTCATTTCTGGTCCGAGACCAAACGCGATGAACCTGCTTGCCGGTAGTGGAACCCACTCGGAAACCGCGCCGCCCGGCGGGCCTGCCGCCGTGCTCAAGACTGGGTTATACTCGCGGGCTTTTCACCGAATTCGCACGAGAGCTGCCCGCCCATGGAAATCCAACCGATCCTGAACACCATCAAGGACCTCACCGAGCGTTCCCAGTCCATTCGGGGGTATCTTTGACTACGATCACAAGCATGACCGCCTGATCGAAGTCAACCGCGAGCTGGAAGACCCCAACGTCTGGAACAAGCCCGAGTACGCCCAGGCCCTGGGCCGTGAGCGTGCCATGCTGGCGCAGGTTGTCGAGACCCTGGACAAGCTGTCCAACGGCCTGGGCGACTGCCAGGACCTGCTCGACATGGCCGTCGAGGAAAATGACGAAGGCGCCGTCAGCGACGTCGTGACCGAGCTGGAAGGCCTGGAAGAAAACCTGGCCCAGCTTGAGTTCCGTCGCATGTTCAGCGGCGAGATGGACATGAACAACGCCTACCTGGACATCCAGGCCGGTTCCGGTGGTACCGAAGCGCAGGACTGGGCCAACATCCTGCTGCGCATGTACCTGCGCTGGGCCGACAAGCGTGGTTTCGACGCCACCATCATCGAGCTGTCCGAAGGCGAAGTCGCCGGTATCAAAGGCGCGACCGTGCACATCAAGGGTGAATACGCCTTCGGCTGGCTGCGGACTGAAATCGGCGTGCACCGTCTGGTGCGCAAGAGCCCGTTCGACTCCGGTGCCCGTCGTCACACCTCGTTCTCGGCAGTGTTCGTGTCGCCCGAAATCGACGACAAGGTCGAGATCGAGATCAACCCGTCCGACCTGCGCATCGACACCTACCGCTCCTCCGGTGCCGGTGGTCAGCACGTGAACACCACCGACTCGGCCGTCCGTATCACCCACGTGCCGACCAACACCGTGGTGGCATGCCAGAACGAACGTTCCCAGCACGCCAACAAGGACACCGCCATGAAAATGCTGCGGGCCAAGTTGTACGAACTGGAAATGCAGAAGCGCAACGCCGCCTCGCAGGCGCTGGAAGACAGCAAGTCGGACATCGGCTGGGGCCACCAGATCCGCTCGTACGTGCTGGATGACTCGCGCATCAAGGACTTGCGTACCGGCGTCGAGCGTAGCGATTGCCAGAAGGTGCTGGACGGCGACCTCGACCAGTACCTGGAAGCGAGCCTCAAGCAAGGGCTGTAAGCCGCACACCACTGCCGCGATACCTGGCTACCCGCCGGTATCGCGTGCCCTGCCCGAAAAGGGCAACGAATACCTGATGGAAAGAATGACGACATGAGCGACCTCAAGACCGAATCGCAAGACCTGCAACAGGAAGAAAACGCCCTGATCGCCCTGCGCAAGGAAAAACTTGCCGCCGAGCGTGCCAAGGGCAACGCCTTCCCCAACGACTTCCGTCGCGACAGCTACTGCAACGACCTGCAGAAGCAGTACGCGGACAAGACCAAGGAAGAGCTGGAAGCAGCCGCGATCCCGGTCAAGGTAGCCGGCCGTATCATGCTCAACCGTGGTTCGTTCATGGTGATCCAGGACATGACCGGTCGCATCCAGGTCTACGTCAACCGCAAAACCCTGCCAGAAGAAACCCTGGCCGCCGTCAAAACCTGGGACCTGGGCGACATCATCAGCGCCGAAGGCACCCTGGCCCGCTCCGGCAAGGGCGACCTGTACGTCGAAATGACCAACGTGCGCCTGCTGACCAAGTCGCTGCGCCCGCTGCCCGACAAGCACCACGGCCTCACCGACACCGAGCAGCGCTACCGCCAGCGTTACGTCGACCTGATGGTCAACGAAGAAACCCGCCACACCTTCCGTGTGCGTTCGCAGGTGATTTCGCACATCCGCAAGTTCCTCATCGAGCGTGACTTCCTCGAAGTGGAAACCCCGATGCTGCAGACCATCCCGGGTGGTGCCGCGGCCAAGCCGTTCGAAACCCACCACAACGCCCTGGACATGGCCATGTTCCTGCGTATCGCGCCGGAGCTGTACCTCAAGCGCCTGGTCGTGGGTGGCTTCGAGAAGGTGTTCGAGATCAACCGCAACTTCCGTAACGAAGGCGTTTCGACCCGTCACAACCCAGAATTCACCATGCTTGAGTTCTACCAGGCCTACGCCGACTACCGCGACAACATGGACCTCACCGAGGAACTGTTCCGCGAACTGGCGCTGCTGGTACTGGGCAGCACCGACGTGCCGTACGGCGACAAGGTGTTCCACTTCGGCGAGCCGTTCGCCCGCCTGTCGGTGTTCGACTCGATCCTCAAGTACAACCCGGAGCTGACCGCTGCCGACCTGCAGGACGTTGACCGCGCCCGCGACATCGCCAAGAAGGCCGGTGCCAAGGTGCTGGGCCACGAAGGCCTGGGCAAGCTGCAGGTGATGATTTTCGAAGAGCTGGTCGAGCACAAGCTGGAGCAGCCGCACTTCATTACCGAGTACCCGTTCGAAGTGTCGCCGCTGGCCCGCCGTAACGACGACAACCCGGCCGTTACCGACCGCTTCGAGCTGTTCATCGGTGGCCGCGAAATCGCCAACGCCTACTCCGAGCTCAACGATGCCGAAGACCAGGCCGAGCGCTTCCTGGCCCAGGTGGCCGAGAAGGACGCCGGTGACGACGAAGCCATGCACTACGACGCCGACTTCGTGCGTGCCCTGGAGTACGGCATGCCGCCGACCGCCGGTGAAGGCATCGGCATCGACCGTTTGGTGATGCTGCTGACCAACTCGCCGTCGATCCGCGACGTGATCCTGTTCCCGCACATGCGTCCGCAGGCCTGAGTGAATTGAACAAGCCGCCTTTCGAGGCGGCTTTTTCTTGCCTGAAGCTTTATGTTGTCAGTGCCGGCCTCTTCGCGGGCAAGCCCGCTCCCACAGGTCTTGCACAGGTCCTGAATGTTGTGGGGTCCCTGTGGGAGCGGGCTTGCCCGCGAAGAGGCCGGCACTGACACCCCATATCCATGAGGTATCCCCGTGACACCCGCCATGCCTGACCAGGGCGCCGCCGGCATCGCCACCGCCGTCGCCGAAAGCGTGCAATACCAAGGCCGCAAGACTGCCCGCCAAGGCAGCGAGCAGCGCCGCCAGCTGATCCTCGATGCCGCCATGCGCATCGTCGTGCGCGATGGCGTGCGCGGTGTGCGCCACCGTGCCGTGGCCGCCGAGGCCGGTGTGCCGCTGTCGGCCACCACCTACTACTTCAAGGACATCGAAGACCTGCTCACCGACACCTTCGCCCAGTACGTCGAGCGCAGCGCGGCCTACATGGCCAAGCTGTGGGCCAACACCGAGGTCGTCTTGCGCCAGTTGCTGGCCCAGGGTGACGGCAGCCCGCAGGCACGGGCGCGGCTGGCTGACGATGTGGCCCGCATGACGGCCGACTATGTACAGCGGCAACTGTTGACCCGGCGCGACTTCCTGATGGCCGAACAGGCCTTCCGTCAGGAGGCATTGCTGTGCCCACGGCTGGCCGAGCTGGTGCGTGCCCATGAGCAGATCCTGTTGCACGGTACCCGGCAATTGCTGCAGGTGGTGGGTTCGCGGCAACCGGAACAGGACGCCCAAATGTTGACGGCGATTATCGAGCAGATGGAATATCAGGGCCTGCTCAAGGATGCGAATGCGCAAGCCGATGGGCAGATGCTCGCTATGCTTACCCGATACCTGCAGCTGGTGCTGGCGTCGGCCTGAGCCGAGACCGACTTTTCAAGGAGAACCTGATGAAAGCCTGGCGTGTGGTGCTGTTGACTTTGTCATTCCTGCTGCTGGGCGGTTGTCTGGTGACCTTCCATGAGCCGTTGCCGAGTAACCAGGCGGCGCCCAAGGCCCTGTTGGGCAAGTGGAGCAGCAAGGACGCCTGGGGCGAGCCGTTGAAGCTGACCATCAGCCGCAGCGGTGCAGATGCCTACAAGGCCGTTGCCACGGCCAAGGGCAAGAAGCCCGAGGAATATGTATTCACCGTTTCCCGCCACGGCAACCGCTGGTACCTGTCGGCCGGCGTGCCCAAGCGCCTGGGTGGCAATTTCCTGATTGGCGGTTTCGATATCGTCGATGGCAAGGAACTGGTGGTGTACAACCTGGACGTCGAGCAGGTGCAGCAGGCGGTGGACAAGAAGGAGTTGACCGGGCGTGGCACCGAGGTGCCGGAAGACAACGGCGACGGTGTGCTGATCGATAGCCCGTCGGCGCGGGTGCTGGCGTACCTCGATGACCCGGCCAACTCCGACCTGTTCGTTGAAGTGGCGCGGTTCCAGCGGTCCGGCAAATGACCGTGTCGGCGCCATCGCCGGCAAGCCAGCTCCCACAGGTATATCACTGCTTTTGAGCCCTGTGGTGTACTTGTGGGAGCTGGCTTGCCGGCGATGAGGCCGGTACAGGTTTCTTGTACTCAAAAGGAGTCCCCGGTGGACGAATACCAGCAAACCATCCGCGCCCTGTCCGACCGCATCGTCGCGGCGCAAACCCCCATCCGGGTGCTGGACGCGGTGAAGTGGGACGACAACATTCGCCAGGGTTTCCTCAAGGCCAAGGGCAAGGAGCCGCCGGCCGTCGACCGCGCCTATTACCAGTCGCGCCCGCTGGCGTTCGACTCCGGCGCGGTCAAGGCCGAGTTCCAGGCCATCGAGCGCGACATCATTCGCCAGCTTGGCCAGTTCAACCCGGTCGGGCAGATCATGAAGCGCATGTGCCGCGAATACCGCATGGTGGTGCGCATGCTCGAAGCGCGTGGCACCGAGGACTTCGGCCTCATCTCTCAGGAATTGTACGGCGCCGCCTCCGATGCCTTCCACGCCGGTGACCCGACCTTGGCCGACCTCGGCCTCATGCTCTCGGATTACCTGAACAACATCGATGGCCGTGGCGATCTCAAGGACGAACCGAAAAACCTCACCGCCAAGGAGGCCGTGGATATCCTCCAGCGCCGGCTGAACAAGGTGTTCGGTGAAGCCGAGGAGACCATTCGGGTATTCGAATCTGACGGGATCGTGGCCGATGCCGCCGCTGGCGCCGACTACATCAAGGTGCGCGCCGATGCCATGTTCAACAGCCGCGATGTGCGTGCCCTGGAAGTGCACGAAGGGCTGGTCCATGTGGGCACCACGCTCAACGGCCTGAACCAGCCGATCTGCACCTTCCTGGCCAAGGGCCCGCCCTCGTCGACGGTAACCCAGGAAGGCCTGGCGATTCTCATGGAGGTCATCGCCTTTGCTTCCTACCCCAGCCGCCTGCGCAAGCTTACCAACCGCACCCGCGCCATCCACATGGTCGAGGAGGGCGCCGATTTCCTCCAGGTGTTCAATTTCTTCCGCGAGCAAGGCTTCGAGATGGCGCAGAGCTACAGCAACGCCAGCCGGGTGTTCCGCGGCTCGGTGCCCAATGGCCTGCCATTCACCAAGGACTTGTCCTACCTCAAGGGCTTCATCATGGTTTACAACTACATTCAGTTGGCCGTGAAGAAGGGCAAGCTCGAACAGATCCCGTTGCTGTTCTGTGGCAAAACCACGCTGGAAGACATGCGTACCTTGCGCCAGCTGGTGGAGGAGGGGCTGGTCGAGCCGCCCAAGTACCTGCCCGAACAGTTCCGCGACCTTAACGCACTGTCGGCCTGGATGTGCTTCTCCAACTTCCTCAACCACCTGAGCCTGGACCGTATTGAAGCCGACTACGCGAACATTCTCTGAGTGCTGCCGCCTGCTGGCGCTTGGCCTGGTCCTGCTGGGCCTTGGCGGCTGCAGCAGCCTGCTGTTCTATCCCGAGCGTGGCCAGGCATTCACCCCCGAACGGGCCAAACTCGACTACCGCGATGTCACCCTTGTCACGTCAGACGGCCTGCGCCTGCACGGCTGGTGGTTGCCGGCCAAGGCGGGTGTCGAGCTGAAGGGCACGGTACTGCATTTGCACGGTAACGGCGGCAACCTGCCTGGGCACCTGGGGGGTAGCTATTGGCTGCCGGAGCAGGGCTACCAGGTGCTGATGATCGATTACCGCGGCTATGGCCTGTCGCAGGGCACGCCGACCCTGCCTGAGGTGTATGAAGACATCGCGGCGGCCATGGCCTGGCTGGACCAGGCACCCGAGGTCAAGGGCAAGCCGTTGGTGCTGCTGGGGCAAAGCCTTGGCGGCGCCATGGCAATCCACTACCTGGCGGCCCACCCCGAGCAGCGCCAGCGCTTCAGCGCCTTGGTGTTCGATGGCGTACCGGCCAGTTACCGTGGGGTGGGGCGCTATGCCCTCAGCACGTCATGGATGACCTGGCCGTTGCAGGTGCCGCTGTCGTGGCTGGTGCCGGACGGCGACAGTGCAATCCGCTCGATCGAGCAGTTGAGCAGCCCGCCCAAGCTGTTCTTCCACAGCATCGACGACAACCTGGTGCCGATGGACAACGGCATCCGCCTGTACCAGCACGCGCCGCCCCCACGGGTACTGCAACTGACCCGAGGCGGCCATGTGCAGACCTTCGCCGACCCTACCTGGCGCCAGGTGATGCTGCGTTTTCTTGACGACCCCAGCCATTTCAACGGCCTTCGGCGCCTGGCCGAAGTGCCCAATTACCCTGACGAGAAGAACAAGCAATGAGTGAAGAACGCAACGCCATCCCGCTGATCCTGACCGGCGTCGGCAGCATCATCGTGACGGTGGGGGCCTTGTGGTACTACGGTTACCTGCATTTCGCCAAACCCGAGGATGCCCTGTTGTTGCAGGACTTCACCATGCTCAAGACCATCCCGGGCGAGGATTACAAGGTATCGCTGGACCCGGCGCCGCAAGTGGCCCAGTGCGTCGATGGCGTGCTGGTGCTGTTCGACACTCAGCAGAAAGGCCTGACCGGCGTACTGGTGGACAACCGCAAGCGTGCCGTGCGCTGCATGGGCGAGGAAACACCGCAGCAGGTGCAGTGAGCCAGCCTCTCTATAGCCTGCGCGGTCCCTGTGGGAGCGGCTTTAGCCGCGAAAGGGCCGGCACAGGCCATGAAAATCCTTCAGGTCACTCCAGGCGTAAGCGGGCAGCATCATAAATATCGCCTCGCTCTCGCTTGCCTACCGCGATGACGATCACCACCACGCGCTGATCGACAACCCGATAAACCAAGCGATAACCAGCCGACCTCAGCTTTATCTTGTAGCAGTCCGCCATGCCGGAAAGTTTGTCCTTCTCCACCTTCGGCTGAACCAACCGCTCTTTTAGTTTTTTGGCGAAATGAACCTGCAATACGCCATCGAGCTTTTGAAATTCCTTCCTTGCCCGCACATCAAATTCAAGGTCGTAGCTTTTGGCTTCCTTCGGCTTCGGCGATGAGCTCATCGATATCCACTCTGACGGTGGGCCCACCACGCCGCTGACGAACAAGCTCTGCCAACTGCATGTCGTCGATCAACTCCATCATCGCTTCATAGCGTTCGGGCGGAACCGCATAGAATGCGGGCTCGTTCCGATTGAGGATGACCACCGTTTCACCAGCAGCTTCGCGGATAGTGCCCATGGGGTCTTTCTTCAGGTCTGTGATGGATGCTGCCAGATCGGCAAGAACCGGGTAGGTCATAGTTGTTTCAACCCATGAGTGTGGTTGGCGATGCTGGAAATTCTAGTGCTTCATAAAGTGCTTTTAAAGGTGCTTCTGTCGATTGGAACGTAAGAAAAACCCCGCCACAAGGGCGGGGTCGGGGTTAGCCAGCCTTACTGCTGAACCTGGCTCACCGAACGTGGCGCAACTGGCTGGTTGTCGTTGGAGATGGTCACCTCCACCCGGCGGTTTTGCGCACGGCCCGAGTTGCTGCCGTTGTCCGCGACCGGGTACTCCTTGCCGTAACCCTGGGCGACGATGCGCGCAGGGTCTACGCCGGCACGCACCAGCGCCATGCGCACGGAACCGGCGCGGCGTTCGGACAGGCTCTGGTTGTAGTTGGCCGAGCCGACGCTGTCGGTGTAGCCCTCGACAATCACCTTGCGCTCAGGGTTTTCCTGAAGGAACTGGGCCAGCTTGGTGATGTTCGGGTAGGCGTTGCTCTTGAGTTCGGCCTTGTTGAAGTCGAACAGCACGTCACCGAAGGTGACCAGCGTACCGCGGTCGGTCTGCTTGGCGTTGAGGCTGTCCTGCAGCTTGGCAATCTGTGCGTCGCGGGCGTCCAGCTTGGCCTGGGCGCGTTGCGCCGCGGCGTTTTTCAGCTCGCCTTCGGCGGTACGCAGGGCGATGGTCTGCTTGGCCACCTCGACACGCTGGTTGGTCAGGTAGGCGAGCTGGTCGACCTTCTTCTGGTCTTCCCGGTCCATGTAGGCCTTGTCGGCCTTGTTCAGCCAGTCCTGGGCGTCCTTGGTCTCCAGCGCCGCCACCTTGCTCGATTGCGGGTCGCTCTGCAGCGAGGAGAAGTTGGTGCGGGCCGCCTCCAGGTTGGCGTTAGGGTCGTGCGAGCAGGCAGCAAGGCCGACGCTCAGGGCCAGCAGGGCGGGAATCATGACGTAATTGCGCATAGTGTTCATCCTTTGATCGTGTGCGAAGGCTAAGGTTGGCGGGGCAGGGCTCACTGAGCGCTGCGCAGGCCTTCCTCACGTACGTCCTGGACACCCTGGCGGGCGTCCTGCACGGCCTTCTGGGCCTTGGCCGCCTGGGCCTTGCGTTCGGCGAGGCGTGCGTCCCACTCGGCTTGCTGGGCCAGCAGTTTGGCTTCGTCATACTTTTTGTCGTGCATGGCGATTTCGGCCTGCTTGAACTTGTCCTGGGCCGCTTTCATCTCCACGGCGGCGAACTCGGTACCGCCAGCGCTGACGGCGGCGTTCACGGCGGACTGGGTAACGGCATACTGCTCGGTAGGCGGGTTGCCCGCACAGCCGGCCAGGACCAGGCTACTGCCCAGGGCCAGCGCGGCCAGCTTGAACCCGCGCACGTGAGTGGATGACAGTTTGCTAGTGCGGGTTTTCATGGTGGTCAGCTCCATTGGATCACTCCTGATTACGACGATGTCCGTAGCAGTCCATCGCTCATTCCCTGACAAATCCGTGCGCTTCAGCTGAACGGTGCACAAGGGCAGGTGTGCAGGGTTTTAGCGTGATGGCTATTGGCTCCGACTCGATCGTTTTTCGAATGGTTCAGAAAAAAGTGATCCGCACGAGCAATTATTTCTGACTGATTGGTCAGTGAGGATTTTCTTGAACTTTCGCGGGCGGGAGCGGTATTCCGGGCCTCCAGCAGGCCCGGAACGGTGGCGCGGGGAGTTATTTGTCGCTGTCGGCAGCGGTGTTGCTCAGGCTGTGCAGGTGCTGGCGCGAGAGTGACAGAAAGCGCGGGGTAGGCCCTACATCTTCGTACAGCGGGTCGCCTTCTTCATCGGTGGCGATGACCTGACGGCCCTGCACATAGGGGAAGCTGGCCTCCACTTCTTCAAGGGCGGCGGCTACCAGTTCGCCGAGCAATTCCTCGGCGGTACGCTTGGGGTACATGTCGATCAGCGCGGCCAGACGCGCCTCTGACTCCAGGTCAAGGTGCAGGACATGGCCCGTGCGGCTGAGGGTGCCGGCGGCATTCTGTTCCCAGTGCTGGGCGAGTTCACGGATTTTCATGATGACCTCTGGTTACGCCTGCTAAGGCTGCATGGCATGGGAGTGCTATGCCTTCACTTTAGTTTGCTTTGGCCGATCACGGCTTGCCATCGCGGCTCGGCTGGGGGCACTCTTCAGTGCAGATGCAGTGCCTGTGGGAGCGGGCGTGCCCGCGAAGAATCAAAACACAGTGCCTGGCACCGGCTGCGCCGGTGTTCGCGGGCATGCCCGCTCCCACAGGGATCGCGTGGAGCCTGAAAGGGATGCAACGGAGAGAGGGCCAATGACCGATATCGATGTGCGTTTGCGTGAAGATGTCCATGTGTTGGGTGAGCTGCTCGGCGAAACCATTCGCCAGCAGCATGGTGATGCGTTCCTGCAGAAGATCGAGGACATCCGCCACAGTGCCAAGGCCGACCGGCGTGGCCCCGGCGAGCAACTGAGCTCGACCCTGGCGGACCTGGCCGAAGAAGACCTGCTGCCCGTGGCCAGGGCCTTCAACCAGTTTCTCAACCTGGCCAACATGGCCGAGCAGTACCAGTTGATCCGCCGTCGCGACGCCGACCAGCCCGAACCCTTCGAGGCCCGTGTGCTGCCCGAGTTGCTGGCGCGCCTGAAGCAGGCCGGGCTTGGCAACGATGCCCTGGCCCGGCAACTGGCCAAGCTCGACATCCAGCTGGTACTGACCGCACACCCTACCGAAGTGGCCCGCCGCACCCTGATTCAGAAGTACGACGCCATCGCCGGCAAGCTGGCTGCCCAGGACCACCGCGACCTGACTCCGGCTGAACGCCAGCAGGTACGCGAACGCCTGCGCCGGCTGATTGCCGAGGCCTGGCACACCGAAGAAATCCGCCGCACCCGCCCCACGCCGGTAGACGAAGCCAAGTGGGGCTTTGCAGTGATCGAGCATTCGCTCTGGCACGCCATCCCCAGCCACCTGCGCAAGGTCGACAAGGCGCTGCTGGAGGCCACCGGCCTTCGCCTGCCGCTTGAAGCCGCGCCAATCCGCTTTGCCTCGTGGATGGGCGGCGACCGTGACGGCAACCCCAACGTGACTGCCGCCGTCACCCGCGAAGTGTTGCTGCTGGCCCGCTGGATGGCCGCCGACCTGTTCCTGCGTGACATCGATGCACTGGCTGCGGAGCTGTCCATGCAGCAGGCCAACGAGGCCCTGCGCGAACGGGTTGGCGACAGTGTTGAGCCCTACCGCGCCGTGCTCAAGCAGTTGCGCGACCGGCTACGGGCGACGCGTGCCTGGGCGCATTCGGCATTGACCAGCAGCCAACCGGCCAGCGCCGACGTGCTGGTGGATAACCGCGACCTGATCGCACCGCTGGAGCTGTGCTACCAGTCGCTGCACGAATGCGGCATGGGCGTGATCGCCGAAGGCCCACTGCTGGACTGCCTGCGCCGCGCCGTCACCTTTGGCCTGTTCCTGGGTCGCCTGGATGTGCGCCAGGACGCTGCCCGTCACCGCGACGCACTGACCGAGATCACCGACTACCTGGGCCTGGGGCGCTATGCCGACTGGGATGAAGAGCAGCGCATCGAATTCCTCCAGGCTGAGCTGAAGAACCGTCGGCCCCTGCTACCTGCGCATTTCAAGCCGCAAGCGGATACCGCCGAAGTGCTGGCAACCTGCCGGGAAGTCGCTGCCGCGCCGGCTGCCTCCCTGGGCTCCTACGTCATTTCCATGGCCGGTGCCGCTTCGGATGTGCTGGCGGTGCAACTGCTGCTCAAGGAAGCCGGCCTTACCCGCCCCATGCGTGTGGTACCGCTGTTCGAAACCCTGGCCGACCTGGACAACGCTGGCCCCGTGATGCAGCGACTGCTTGGCCTGCCAGGCTACCGCGCCGGGCTGCGCGGCCCGCAGGAAGTGATGATTGGCTACTCCGACTCGGCCAAGGACGCTGGCACCACGGCGGCGGCCTGGGCGCAGTACCGGGCCCAGGAAAACCTGGTGCGCATTTGTGCCGAACATCAGGTTGAGCTGCTGCTGTTCCACGGCCGTGGCGGCACGGTAGGGCGCGGCGGTGGCCCCGCCCACGCGGCGATCCTGTCGCAACCGCCGGGATCGGTGGCGGGACGTTTCCGAACCACCGAACAGGGCGAGATGATCCGCTTCAAGTTCGGCTTGCCGGGCATTGCCGAGCAAAACCTCAACCTGTACCTGGCTGCCGTGCTCGAAGCCACGCTGTTGCCACCACCGCCCCCGCAGCCGGACTGGCGTGAGGTGATGGACCAGCTGGCTGCCGATGGCGTCAAGGCCTACCGCAGCGTGGTGCGGGACAACCCCGACTTTGTCGAATACTTCCGCCAGTCGACGCCAGAGCAAGAGTTGGGGCGCCTGCCACTGGGCAGCCGCCCCGCCAAGCGCCGCGCTGGAGGCATCGAAAGCCTGCGGGCCATCCCGTGGATTTTCGGCTGGACCCAGACGCGCCTGATGCTGCCGGCCTGGCTGGGCTGGGAAGCGGCGTTGAGCAACGCACTGGCCCGTGGCCAGGGCGAGCTGCTGGCGCAGATGCGCGAACAGTGGCCGTTCTTCCGCACCCGTATCGACATGCTGGAGATGGTGCTGGCCAAGGCCGATGCGCAAATTGCCGAGGCCTACGACGAACGTCTGGTGCAACCGCACTTGCTTCCTTTAGGTGCGCACCTGCGCGACCTATTGTCGCAGTCCTGCCAGGTGGTACTGGGCCTGACCGGGCAGCCGGTGCTACTGGCGCACAGCCCCGAAACGCTGGAATTCATCAGCCTGCGTAACACCTACCTGGACCCGCTGCACCGCCTGCAGGCCGAGTTGCTGGCCCGCTCGCGCAGCCGCGAAGCCGCTCTGGATAGCCCGTTGGAGCAGGCCTTGCTGGTGACCGTGGCGGGTATTGCCGCCGGGCTGCGCAACACGGGCTGAGTGCGCACACAGGCTGCCCTGGATGAGTGCCGCGCAGGCCATGCCGGGGCAAGGGGAGGGTGGTTGCGCCGGGCGCAACCGCCTGCCCGGTCAGCCGCAAGTGGCGCATTCCTGCAACTTTGGGACGCTTGTCTGGCTGCCGGGCGCTGTGTATCTTGAGCAGCCTTCTGACCGATTTTGGGTCATACCCGATTTTCCGGACTTGGCCCTGGTTGCCGAATCCATTGAATTTCATAAAAAAATTTGAGGAGCACAAGATGCGCGTAATTCTGCTGGGAGCTCCCGGGGCCGGTAAAGGTACTCAGGCAAAGTTCATCACCGAAAAGTTCGGTATTCCACAGATCTCCACCGGTGACATGCTGCGTGCCGCTGTCAAGGCCGGCACCCCGCTGGGCCTGGAGCTGAAGAAAGTCATGGATGCCGGCCAGCTGGTCTCTGACGAGCTGATCATCAGCCTGGTCAAGGAGCGCATCGCTCAGCCAGATTGCGCCAACGGCTGCCTGTTCGACGGCTTCCCACGCACCATCCCGCAAGCCGAAGCCATGGTCGCTGCCGGTGTCGACATCGACGCCGTGGTCGAAATTGCCGTGGACGACGAAGAAATCGTTGGCCGCATGGCGGGCCGCCGCGTGCACCTGGCCTCGGGCCGCACCTACCACATTCAGTACAACCCGCCGAAAGTGGAAGGCAAGGACGACGAGACTGGCGAAGACCTGATCCAGCGCGACGACGACAAGGAAGAAACCGTTCGCCATCGCCTGTCGGTCTACCACAGCCAGACCAAGCCGCTGGTGGACTTCTACCAGAAGCTGTCGGCCGCCAACGCCGGCAAGCCGAAGTACAGCCACATCGAAGGTGTCGGCTCGGTTGAAGCCATCACCGCCAAGGTCCTGGCAGCCCTGAGCTGATCCAGCGCCTGACGCCCATCGACAACGGCCCGCTAGCGGGCCGTTGTCGTTTATACTGCCGCTCTTTTCCCTGCTCCTGGATACCTGTTCGATGACCACCCTGCTGGCCCTGGATACCGCCACCGAAGCCTGTTCCGTTGCGCTGCTGCATGACGGCAAGGTAACCAGCCATTACGAGGTGATCCCACGTCAGCACGCGCAGAAGCTGCTGCCGATGATCAAGCAGCTGCTGGCCGAGTCGGGCGTTGCGCTGAATCAACTGGACGCCATCGCCTTTGGCCGCGGCCCGGGCGCCTTCACCGGCGTGCGCATTGCCATTGGCGTGGTGCAGGGCCTGGCCTTCGCCCTAGAGCGCCCGGTGCTGCCGGTTTCCAACCTGGCCGCGCTGGCCCAGGGCGCATTGCGCGAGCAGGGCGTGCAACAGGTGGCAGCCGCCATCGATGCACGCATGGACGAAGTGTACTGGGGTTGTTACCAGGCCACAGCCGGCGAAATGCGCCTGGTCGGCCGTGAGGCAGTATTGCCGCCCGAGCAGGTGGCACTGCCCGAAGGGAGTCATGGCGAGTGGTATGGCGCCGGCACCGGTTGGGGCTATGCCGAGCGCCTGGCGGTGCAGGTGGCTGGCAGCAATGCCAGTGCCTTGCCCAACGCTCTGGACGTGCTCAGCCTGGCCAGCTTCGCCTGGGCCCGTGGCGAAGCGATCGGCGCCGAGCAGGCGCAACCGGTTTACCTGCGCGATAATGTCGCTACGCCAAAGAAGCACTGAATGCTGTTCGTCGGTTATCGACGGTAACCCCCAAACCTTCTGCGCGATCTGTGGTCCAGTTATCACTTAAGCATTAGCGACGGAACACTGATGCTGCTAAATTGCCATCATTGGTCCTGAGTATTCATGCCATGCGTATCGACGGTTTCTCATCGCAGTCCTACCCGATCAAGCGCGCGCCGCGCAAGGCAGCGGTGCGTGACGAGGCCATCGATGACGCCGAGGTGATCGAAGAGAACACCGCGGCGCCGCAGGAAACCACCGCCCGCCGCCGCAGCGGTGGCTTGCCCGCCCGCCAGCAGGACATGATCTTCCCCCGCGCCCGTGACCGCCGCACAGCCACCGCACTGGCCAGTTACCTGAATACTGCCGGTTTCACTGATTGGGACATGGAAGTACTGGGGCTCGACCTGTACATTTGATGGATGAGTCCATCACCACTGCCTTATTTTCTCGGTTGCCCGTCGTGGAGTGAAAACGCCTGGCGTGACTACCTGTACCCCGCCGACGCCAACAGCAATGAAATGCTTGGCTTTTACAGCCAGGTGTTCAACGCCGTCGAGGGCAACACCACCTTCTACGCACGCCCCGCCCCCGGCACCCTTGCCCGCTGGGCGCAGGTGATGCCTGAACACTTTCGTTTCACCGCCAAGTTTCCCCGTGACATCAGCCACGAGGGTGACTTGCGTGATCAGCTTGAGCCTGCCTTCGATTTCACACGCCTGATGGCCCCGCTGGGCCAGCGCGTGTCGCCGTACTGGTTGCAGTTGCCGGCGCTGTTCGGCCCGGCACGGCTGGGCGAGCTTTGCCACTTCCTTGATGAAATCGGCGTGCCGGTGGCGGTGGAGGTGCGCAACCAGGCCTTTTTTGCCAAGGGTGACGAAGAGCGCCTGCTCAACCGCCTGCTGCACGAGCGCAGGGTGGAGCGCATCTGCCTCGACCCGCGTGCGTTGTTCAGTTGCACTTCACGTGATGCTGCCGTGCTGCATGCGCAGTCCAAGAAGCCCAAGGTGCCACCACGCCCTGCGGCCTTCAGCCAGCACCCGCAGGTGCGCTTCATTGGCCACCCTGAGCTGGAGGCTAATGAGGCCTTCCTTACCCCCTGGGTAGAAAAGGTCGCCGCCTGGATCGAAGAGGGCCGCAGCCCTTACATCTTCCTGCACACCTCGGACAATCGTCTGGCCGCAGCCTTGGCTCAGCGGTTCCATCAACGCCTGATGGCACGCCTGCCGGGCCTCGCTTCTTTGCCTGAATTGCCGCGCGCGCCCGAGGTCGAACAACTGGGGCTACTCTGACCTTTCCTGACTGCCGGAGGTTGATTCATGGATGTGCAAACCCTGCGAGCCGAAGCCTTCAAGGCACTGCATGAACGTAATGGCGCGTTCGTCATCCCCAACCCGTGGGATGCCGGCTCCGCCAGGTTGTTGGCCAGCCTGGGCTTCGAGGCGCTGGCCACGACCAGTGCCGGCCTGGCCTTCAGCCTGGGCCGCCCGGATGCCGAAGGTGCCTTGAACCTGGAGGACACCCTGGACAATGCCGGGGAGATTGTCGATGCGACCCCCTTGCCAGTGGCTGCCGACCTGGAAAACGGCTTTGGCGACCTGCCCGAGGATTGCGCCAATACCATCTTGCGTGCCGCTGAAGCGGGCTTGGTGGGCGGCTCCATCGAGGATGCCAGTGGCCGCAGCGAATTGCCCATCTATGACGTGGGGCTTGCGGTGGAGCGCATTCGCGCCGCCGTGCAGGCTGCCCGTAGCCTGCCGTTCCCGTTCACCCTGTGCGCCCGGGCAGAAAACCTGCTGCACGGGCGCATGGACCTGGACGACACCATCAAGCGCTTGCAGGCCTACGCCGAAGCCGGCGCCGATGTGCTTTACGCACCGGGCCTGCGGACCGTCGAGGAAATTCGTGCTGTGGTGCAGGCCGTGGCGCCGCGCCCGGTGAACGTGTTGATGGGCATGGCAGGCGTGCCGCTGAGCGTGAACCAGTTGCAGGACCTGGGTGTGCGCCGCATCAGTGTCGGCTCGTCGCTGGCTCGCACCGCCTTGGGGGCGTTCCACCGGGCAGCGCTGGAAATTCGCGATGAGGGTACATTCGGCTATGGGGAGCAGGCACTGCCGTTCGCCCAGCTGAACGACCTGTTCCGCCGCTGACTTCAGGCGTGAACGCGCACGTTGTTCAGCACCACCGGGCGCGCCCAGTGGATGTCGAACTCCAGGTCGTTCTGCTGCTTGGCCAAGGTTGTGTCATCAAACGGTTCGGGCGCCGGGTCCAGCAGGTCGGTTTCGAATTCGGCGATAGGCAGGAACAATGCGCGCGGGGTAGGGCCTGGGCCGGGTTCGGCAATCGGTTGGCCCTGGCTCATCACCACCGGGCGCATCCAGTTGTTGCTGATATCCAGCTGACGCTGCTGCTCGATCAGTTCCAAAGCACTGAATGGCTCGGGAGCTGGGGGCAGCAGCTTGGCTTCTAGCTCTGCCTTGGGCAGGAACAGCGGCTCGGGCGGTGCCACCTCGGTGTCTTGCACCGGGCAGGCGCGCTGGGCGTCGATCAGCGCCAGTGCGCGGGCGCCGCCGATGGGTTCGCCGCTGTCCTGGTCATAGTGCACGAACGACTGGCTGACGCTGTCTACGGGCTCTTCCTGCTGCTCGGCCATGGCCCGGGCAAAAAAATCCTGCCACAGGTGGCTGACGCCCCCGAGTGCCTGGGTGTTGTGCTGACTGTAGTTGCCGACAGGCGACAAATAGGTCAAGCCGATGGGAAGAGTATCTGACATGGCAGTCGCGCGCGTTGTGCTCTGGCAGAATAGCGGGATATTGCCTGTATCGGCCGTGGCTGCCGATTCATTAAGGCTTGGTTTGACTTTTTAGGTGTGGACGATGGAAGAGCAAGGCACGGGTATCAGGGTCGAAGCGATGTCGACTGAGTATGCGGAACAGGCCAAGGCGTGGGCCGAGCGTCTAAGCCTGCCGCTACAGGACGATAGCGCCGGCTTCGCCGTGCAGGTGGGCGCCGAGGGTTTGCAGATTCAGCAACTGGGCCCGCAGGCACCGGGGCCGGTGCGGGTGGACTTTGTCGAAGGCCAGGCGGCGCACCGACGCCAGTTTGGCGGTGGTAACGGGCAGATGATCGCCAAGGCCGTGGGCATTGCCCAAGGCGTGCGACCGCAGGTGCTGGATGCCACGGCAGGTCTTGGCAAGGATGCGTTCGTGCTGGCCAGCCTGGGCTGTCAGATGACCCTGATCGAGCGCCAGCCACTGATTGCCGCGTTGCTGGAGGATGGCCTTGCGCGGGCCCGTGTGGATGAAGAAGTGGGGCCGATTGTCGGGCGCATGCGCTTGCTGACCGGCAACGCCATCGAGCGCATGCGCAGCTGGGAAGGGGAGGCGCCGCAGGTGATCTACCTCGACCCGATGTTCCCGCACCGGGACAAGAGCGCCTTGGTGAAAAAGGAAATGCGCGTGTTCCGGCCTTTGGTGGGCGACGACCTGGATGCCCCGGCCTTGCTCGAAGCTGCTCTGGCGCTGGCCAGCCACCGGGTGGTGGTGAAGCGGCCGCGCAAGGCGCCGATCATTGATGGGCCCAAGCCCAGCCATAGCCTGGAGGGTAAGTCGAGCCGTTATGACATTTACCCGAAGAAGGCGCTGAAGGCCTGACTTTCCATTCCTGGTCGGTCAACGCGGTCAATGTGGGAGCGGGCGCGTCGAGGCGTCGAACCGCCGCGAAGTAGACTACGCGGTGGATGGCACGGGCTGCGCCCGTGTTCGCGGGCATGCCCGCTCCCACAGTGGCCCGCGTAGGCTTCAGGGTTTGAACGCCCGCACAAACACCCCCACCACCTCCCGCACATGCGTCTCGGCCTCTTCGCCCTCCAGCGGCCCCGCACAGCCCAGCAGCAAACGATAATCCGGCGCGCCTTTCACCAGGCAGAAGAAGTGCTCTGCCGCTCGCAGCGGGTCGTCAATGCGCAGTAGCCCGCGTTCATCCGCCCCGCGCAGCAGCGCTTCCATCCCTGCCAGCACACGCTTGGGCCCGGCCTCGTAGAAATACTCGCCAAAACTCGGGTCCAGGCTGCCCTGAGCCATGATCAGGCGGCTGAGCTTGACCGCTTCGTCACTGCTGATCAGTGCCTGGAAACCACGGGCAATGGTCAGCAGTACCTCTTCTACCGGTACACCCTCGGGGTACTCGAACAACAGGTCAGGCAGCTGGATCTGGCAGGTGGCCATGACTGCCGAGCAGAACAAGGTCTGCTTGTCGGTGAAGTGGCTGTACACGGTGAGCTTTGAAACACCTGCCGCCGCAGCGACCGCATCCATGCTGGTGTTGGCATAGCCAAGGCTGAGAAACAGCGCCTTGGCCGCTTCGAGAATCGCTTCGCGCTTGGCCAGGTCCTTTGGCCGGCCTGGGCCGATGGGTGCGTCGTTGGGCATTGTGGTCTGCATCTGGTTGAAGAGTCGTTCATCTTAACGGGTCAGGCGCCATCCGGCTAAAACCAACCCGCAAAACCTGCTGTTCGCCAGTAGACAGTTGATCGACACTGGTGTCGTCACGCAGGCATTGGATGTGTTGCTTTGTTTTATAAGGTACTGATTTATAACAATTAATTTGTTGGCATGAATCGTGTTGATAGAGCAGTAAGGGCACCTTGCAAGGGTGCCGAGCCTATCGAACAGGAGTCCCCATGCCACGTGAAATTCGTTTGAACGCCTTCGAAATGAACTGTGTCGGCCACCAGTCGCCCGGCCTGTGGCGCCACCCCAAGGACCGCGCCTGGCAGTACAAGGACCTGGACTACTGGACCGACCTGGCCAAGCTGCTGGAGCGCGGCAAGTTCGACGGCATCTTCATCGCCGATGTGATCGGCATCTACGATGTGCTGGGCGGTAATGGCGACGCGGCCATCCGCCAGGCGGCCCAGGTGCCGGTGAATGACCCGCTGGCACTGATCACGCCCATGGCGCTGGTCACCGAGCACCTCGGTTTCGGCCTGACGGCCTCGCTCACCTTCGAGCACCCGTACCCGTTCGCCCGTCGGCTATCGACCCTCGACCACCTGACCAAGGGCCGCATCGGCTGGAACATCGTCACCTCTTACCTCGACAGCGGTGCGCGCAACCTTGGGCAGAAGGCGCTGAGCGACCATGACGCCCGCTACGACTACGCCGACGAGTATCTGGAGGTGCTGTACAAGCTGTTCGAAGGCAGCTGGGAAGACGGTGCGGTGGTGCGCGACCGCGAAACCGGCCTGTTCACCGACCCGCGCAAAGTCCACGAGATCCGCCACCACGGCAAACACTTCCAGGTCCCGGGCATCCACCTGTGCGAGCCGTCGCCGCAACGTACACCGGTGCTGTACCAGGCCGGTGCGTCCAGCCGCGGCAAAAATTTCGCGGCCGGCCACGCCGAATGCGTGTTCGTCGCCGCGCCGTCCAAGGTCATTTTGAAAAAGACCGTGGCCGACATTCGCCGCCGTGCCGCCGAGGCCGGGCGCGACCCGCGCAAGGTGCTGATCTTCAACATGCAGACAGTGATCGTCGACGAAACCGATGCCAAGGCCCAGGCCAAATGGCAGGAGCTGAAAAGCTACGCCAGCTACGAAGGCGCCCTGGCGCTGATTTCCGGCTGGACCGGCATCGACTTCAGCAAGTACCAGCCTGACCAGGTGCTGGAGCATATCCACACCAATGCCATCCAGTCGGCGGTGGAAGCGTTTTCCACCGCCGACCCGAACAAGCGCTGGACCGTGCAGGAACTGGCCGACTGGGTCGGCATCGGCGGCTTTGGCCCGCTGATCGTCGGCAGTGCGCAGACCGTAGCGGACGAGTTGCAGGCCTGGGTTGAAGAAACCGATGTCGACGGCTTCAACCTGACCTATGCCCTGGCCCACGAAACCTTCCGCGATGTGGTCGAGCTGCTGGTGCCCGAACTACAGCAACGGGGGGCCTACAAGACCGAATACCGCCCCGGCACCCTGCGCGAGAAGCTGTTCGGTGACGGCCCACGGCTGCCGGCCACGCACCCGGCTGCCGGTTACCGCGACCTGAGCCGCCAACCCACCCCGGCCAGCATTACCGAGCCGGCCTGAGCCGACAGGGAGCCACGCGATGAATGTGCATGAATTTACCCCGCCGCAGGCTGATGCCGTGGCCGACAGCCACTTGCAGGCCCTGCAGCGCTGGGCCCGGGAGCGTCCAACCCGGGTCGCCCTGCGCCATCGGCGCCTGGGCGTATGGAAGGCCTGGCGCTGGATCGACGTACAGCGAGAAGTCGAACGCCTGGCCGATGGCTTGAGCCAGCAGGGCTTTGTGGCAGGTGCGCGGCTTGCCTTGAGCGGTGCCTACGAGCCCAGCCTGGTGTTGCTTGCGTTGGCCGCACGGCGCCTGAATGGCCATACCCTGCTGATCCCCGCCAACAGCCGTGGCGAAGACTTGCAACGCCAGCTGCGCCTGGCCCACCCGGGGTTCGCCTTTGTCCAGCGCCGCGAACAAGTGGCGCAATGGCTACAAACGGGCTTGCACGGCCAATGGCCGCTGCAGTTGTTTGTGCCGCAAGCCGACGCCGTGCTCACAGGCCAATGGCAGGTTCAGCCGCTGTCGGCGCTGTTTGTCGGTGCTGCACCCGCAGCGCAGCGTTTGGGTTGGGCACAGGTCACCCGGGACGAGGTGCTCTGGGTCGATGAAGGCAGCGAGTGGCGCGAAGGCCTGACACACCTGCTCGACCGCTGGCTGGAGCGGGGCGAAGGCCTGGCGTTTCCGGAAACGGCCGAGTCGGCCAGCCGCGATCGCCGCGAAATCGCCCCGACGGCGTTGCTGCTGTCTGCTGAGCGGGTACAGGCACTGGCCGATGAAATAGAGGCACGGCTGCCGCCTGCCGGCAGTTGGCAACGGCGGCTGTGCGACTGGGTGCAGCAAGATCCGCAACGTGGCCTGCGGCGCTGGCTGAAAACCCGCGTGCGGCAATTGCTCGGCTTCCAGCGCCTGCAACGCATCGATGTGCCCAGCGCCCCTGTTGCCTCTGGCACGGCGCGGCCGGCCTGGCTGCGTGATTACCTGGAGCGTGCGGCATGAGCGCCTTGCTGGAGGTGCGCAATGTGTCGCTGTCGTTCAAGGGCGTCAAGGCGATATCAGACTTGTCATTCAGCGTAAGACGCGGGGAGATCTGCGCCCTGATCGGGCCCAATGGCGCCGGTAAAAGCTCACTGCTGAACATCCTCAACGGCGTCTATCGCGCTGATGCTGGCCAGCTGTTTTTCGCCGAACAGCCGCTGCGCCGGCCGCACCCGCTGACCGCCGCACGGCTGGGCATTGGCCGCACGTTCCAGAACAACGCGTTGTTCAAGAAGATGAGCGTGCTCGACAACCTGCTGACCGGGCTGTCGCGCTTTCAGCGCAGTTTCTTCCTGGAGCAGGCACTGGGTTTGCCACGTGCCCGCCGCGAGGCGCGGGCGTTTGCCGAACGCGCCGAGCAGGTGCTGGAGTTTCTGGAATTGCAGGCCTGGCGCGAGGTGGCCGTTGGCAGCCTGCCCTATGGCCTGCAGAAACGCGTGGAGCTGGGCCGTGCGCTGATCGCCCATCCGACGCTGTTGCTGCTCGACGAACCGATGGCTGGCATGAACACCGAGGAGAAGCAGGAAATGAGCCGCTTCATCGCCGATATCAATCGTGACCTTGGCACCACGGTGATCCTGATCGAGCACGACATTCAAGTGGTGATGGGCCTGTCCAGCCATGTGGTGGTGCTGGATTACGGGCGCAAGGTGGGGGATGGCTCGCCCGCCGACGTGCAGGCCAACCCCGATGTAATCGCCGCGTACCTGGGGGCAGCACACTGATGAACTTCTTCCTCGAAACCCTGATCGGCGGCCTGCTCGCCGGCACCATGTATTCGCTGGTGGCGATCGGCTTCGTGCTGATCTACAAGGCCAGCGGCGTGTTCAACTTTGCCCAGGGCGCCATGCTGCTGTTTGCCGCGCTCACATTCGTCAGCCTGCACCAGCAAGGCCTGCCGTTTGCCGTGGCGCTGGCCATTACCGTGGTGGTGATGATCATCGGCGCACTGCTGATCGAACGGCTGGTGCTGCGGCCACTGGTCAACCGCTCACAGATCACCTTGTTCATGGCCACGCTGGGCCTGTCGTTCATCATCGAAGGGCTGGCCCAAGGGCTGATGGGGGCTCAGGTGCGTGCGCTGGACCTGGGCATCGAAGACGTACCGCTGTTCGTCGGCGACATCATGATCAGCCAGTTCGACCTGGTGGCCGCTGGTGTTTCCGCCGCACTGGTAGCGCTGCTGGCCGTGCTGTTCAACCGCACCCGCATCGGCCTGGCCTTGCGCGCGGTGGCCGACGATACCCGCGCGGCGTTATCGCTGGGCATCAACCTCAACCGCATCTGGCAGGTGGTGTGGGCCGTGGCGGGCGTGGTCGGGCTGGTGGCCGGGCTGCTGTGGGGCGCACGCCAAGGCGTGCAGTTCTCGTTGTCGCTGGTGGTGCTCAAGGCGCTGCCGGTACTGATCATCGGTGGGTTCACCTCGATTGGCGGGGCGATTGTCGGCGGCCTGATCGTGGGTGCCGCAGAGAACCTGGCCGAGGCCTACATCGGGCCGCTGATCGGCGGTGGCATCACCCCTTGGTTCGCCTACTTCCTGGCGCTGATCTTCCTTTACATCCGCCCGGCCGGCCTGTTCGGCGACCGAGCCATCGAACGGGTATGACCGCATGACCACGACTGCCGCGCGCCTGACAGCGCGCTTCGACGACGCACCGCTGACCCTGGTGGCACGCCACCGCCCGTTGGGCCTGGCCCTGTTGCTGCTGGTGGCCTTTGTGGTATTGCCCTGGCTGGGCAGCGATTATTGGCTGAATGCGATCCTCATCCCGTTCCTGGTCTTGTCACTGGCCGGCCTTGGCCTGAACCTGCTGACCGGCTACACCGGGCAGACCTCGGTGGGGGCGGCGGGCTTCATGGCGGTGGGGGCCTTTGCCACCTACGGCTTGCTGCTGCGTGTGCCGGGGCTGCCATTGCCGCTGGCGCTGCTGGGCGGTGGCCTGATCGCCGGGGTGGTAGGGCTGGTGTTCGGCCTGCCCAGTTCGCGCATCAAGGGTTTCTACCTGATGGTCACCACCTTGGCCGCGCAGTTCTTCCTGGAGTGGGTGTTCGCCAAGTTCCCGTGGTTCTACAACTACGCCTCGTCCGGCACCATCAGCGCGCCGCGCCTGGAACTGTTCGGGCATAACCTGGCCACGCCAGTAGGGCGTTACCTGCTGACCCTCAGTTGCGTGGTGGTACTGACCTGGGTGGCGGTCAACCTGGTGCGTAGCCAGGTGGGCCGTAACTGGATGGCGATCCGCGATATGGACACCGCCGCCGCCGTCATCGGCATCCAGGTGGAGCGTTACAAGCGCCTGGCCTTTGCCGTCAGCGCGTTCTACCTGGGCATTGCCGGGGCGCTGTGGGCCTTTGCCTACCTGGGCACGGCCAGCGCCGGCAGCTTCGACATCAACCGCTCATTCCAGATCCTGTTCATCATCATTATCGGCGGCATGGGCAGCATTGCCGGCAACTTCATTGGCGCGGCCTTCATCAGCCTTACGCCGATTTTGCTCAGCCATGCCGGGCAGTGGCTGTTCAACGGCCATGTCGATGCCGGGCAATTGCAGAACCTGCAGAAGATCCTGTTCGGCAGCCTGATCATCTGGTTCCTGATCAAGGAACCCGAGGGCCTGGTGCGCCTGCTGGGCAACCTGCGTGAACGCATTCGCGTCTGGCCGCTGCGCTTCTGAGCGATCCCACACCCATCAACAGCACCTTGACCCGGCCACGGGAAAGGAGGTTCACAACACTTCACCTAAAAGTATCGACCATGCGAAAAACCATCATTCACGTACCTTTCAAACGTCACGCCGCCGCCCTGGGGCTTGCTCTGGGCCTTGCCTCTGCCTGGCAGCCGGTGGCCCAGGCCGCCAGCAACGAACAGTTCTTCCCGTTGGCCACCTACCGGGTTGGCGCCTACGCCTCCAGTGGCATTCCGGTATGGGCCGGGATGATCGACTACCTGCGCTACATCAACGAGGTCGAAGGCGGCATCAATGGCGTCAAGCTGGTCTGGCAGGAATGCGAAACCGAATGGACGGCCGAGAAGGGCATCGAATGCTATGAGCGCTTCAAGAATGGCCTGAACGGTGCGCCGGTGGCGTTGTATCAGCCTAACGGCGCACCGGCGGCCTACGCCCTGGCGGAAAAGGCCGAGGCCGACAAGATTCCGCTGATCACCCTGGGCTATGGCCGCACCGAAGCCACCGACGGCCGGGTGTTCCCCTACAACTTCCCGGTGATGCTGACCTTCTACAGCGAGGCCTCGGCGTTCATCAACTACGTGGCCGAGCGCGAAGGCGGGCTGGACAAGCTCAAGGGCAAAAAGATTGCCACCGTCTACCACGACTCCGCCTATGGCCGCGAAACCCAAGGGCCAATGGCGCTGCTGGCGCAGAAATACGGCTTCGAGAACATCCAGATTCCGGTGGCCGACCCGGGCAACGAACAGGCCGGGCAATGGCGCCAGGTGCGCCAGCAGAAGCCGGACTGGGTGTTCCTGCGTACCTGGGGTGTGTCCACGCCGGTAGCGATCAAGACGGCGGCACGTTTCGGCTTCCCGGTAGACCGCATCGTCGGCGACATCTGGGCCAGCTCCAACGAAGACGTGCTGCCGGCGGGCGAGGCCGGCAAGGGTTATCTGGCATTGACGCCCTATCCCGGCGGCGCCGATTTCGACATTCACCAGCGCATCCGCAAGTACATCGTCGACACCGGCAAGAGCGACCTCAAAGACCCGAAAAGCTTCGGTAGCGTGTACTACAACTCTGGCCTGGTGAACGCGGCCATCGCCGTCGAGGCCATCCGCGCCGGGCAGAAGAAGTTCGGCAACCGCCCACTGACTGGCGAGGAAGGGCGCTGGGGCCTGGAGCACCTGGACCTGGGCGATGCCCGTCTGAAGGAAATCGGCTTCCTTGGCCTGATGCAGCCGCTGAAGCTGTCGTGCAGCGACCATGAAGGGGGGGGCGCGGCCAAGGTGCAGCAATGGGATGGCCAGAAGTGGACGCTGGTGACCGACTGGGTACAGGCCGACCGTGCCACCCTGCGCCCGCTGATCGATGCCAAGGCTGGCGAGTTTGCCCGTGAAAAAGGTGTTACCCCCCGCGAATGCGCCAAAGACGAGGCCACCCCATGACCCACAGCCCGCTTGCTGCCGAGCGTGCCCACGCGCTGTTGGGCGTGCAGGATATCGAAGTGATCTACGACGGCGCGATCCTGGCCGTGGCCGGGGTTTCCCTGCGGGTCGGGCAGGGCGACATCGTCGCCTTGCTGGGTGCCAATGGCGCAGGCAAGAGCACCACGCTCAAGGCCATTTCCGGGTTGCTGCAAGCCGACCGTGCGCGGGTCAGCCGTGGCCACATCCACTTCCAGGGCCAGGACACCGCCGGCATCGCTGCCAACCGCCTGGCGGCCCAAGGCATTGTGCATGTGCTGGAGGGGCGGCACGTGTTTGCTCACCTCACGATCGAGGAAAACCTGCGTACCGGGGGCTTTCTGCGCAAGCCGGCACGTCGCGAACTGGAACAGGCGCTGGAGCGCATCTATGCCTGGTTCCCGCGTTTGAAAACCAAGCGCAAGACCCAGGCCGGGCTGACCTCGGGTGGCGAGCAGCAGATGCTGGCCATCGGCCGTGCGCTGATGACCCAGCCACGGCTGGTGCTGCTGGACGAGCCCTCGATGGGGCTGGCGCCGATCATCGTCGAAGAAATTTTCGACATTGTCGCCCAGCTCAATGCCAAGGAAGCCATGAGTTTTCTGGTGGCCGAACAGAACATCAACGTCGCCCTGCGCCATGCCGACTATGCCTACATCCTGGAGAACGGCCGGGTGGCGGGTGAGGGGGCTGCTGTGGAGTTGGCTGCGCGCGAAGACCTGCAACATTTCTACCTAGGAGGCAAGGCTGGTTGATAGATCCTGGGGGCGCGCAGCGCCCCCGGAAGTGTTGTATCGCACGCAACAGCAACTGAACAATTTGCCTGTGAAGAACATCCAAACAATTTCATAAATTTATATAAGTATTTGAAATATATAGATTTTATTGGTGGCACGGTTATTGGAATAGCAGAGCGTCCCCGCCCCGGCGGGGTTATCCAACTCATAAGGACGTTCTGCCATGCGCTCGCGCAACTACCCACCCGTCACCCTCGCCCTGGCCATCGGCCTGACCACGCCGGCATTCGCCGAAGACGAAGGTTTTCTCGACGGTACTCAACTGCAAATCATCAACCGCAACTATTACTTCAGCCAGGACTACCGCAACGGCGATTTCACCCGTAACCCCAACACCGGCGAGCGCCAGAGCCAGCACCGCGAATGGGGCCACGGCATCATCGCCACCCTGCAGTCGGGGTTCACCCAGGGCATGGTCGGCCTTGGCCTGGACGTGCAAGGCCTGGTCGGGCTGAAGCTGGACGGTGGCAATGGCACGGTGGGCAATGGTGTTGGGGTGCCGGGCATCGTCTCGCGCTCGGGCAGCAACTTCGATGGCGAGCCCAAGGATGCCTACGGCAAGGTCGGCGTAGCGCTGAAGGCGCGCGTGCGGGACACCGAACTGCGCTACGGCGACGTCAGCCCGACCAGCCCGGTGCTGCATGCCAGTGACATCCGCCTGCTGCCGCAGACCCTGCGCGGTTTCATGTTCAACGACCACTCACTGCAAGGCCTGAGCCTGCAGGGCGGCAAGCTGGAGTCCAGCAGCGACCGCAACGCCAGCAACCACCGGGGCGACCTTGGCACCGTGTACGCCGGGCGGCTGAAGGGCGCCAATGATGTGATGTACCTGGGCGGCGACTACCGCTTCAACGACCAGCTGAACCTGCGCCTGCACGCCAGCCGGCTGGACGATGTGTGGAACCAGCAGTTCTTCAACGTCGACTACGTACAGCCGCTGGGCGACAGCCTGACCCTGAAAACAGGCCTGGATTACTACCGAACCCGCGACAGCGGCCAGGCGCTGGCCGGCAAGATCGATAACGATTCCTGGAGCGTGCATGCCGGCATCAACGCAGGCGGGCATGGCTTCAAGCTGTCGTATACGCGCATCGACGGCGACACGCCGTTCGACTATGTGTGGAACACCTACGACATTCAACTGGACGCGGCATCGCAGGTGTCCGACTTCAACAACCCCAACGAACGGGCCTGGGAAGCGCGCTACGACTACAACTTCGCTGTGCTCGGCCTGCCTGGCCTGTCGCTTACCGCCCGCTATGTGCGCGGCAGCGATATCGATGGTACCCGCGCGGGCGGCGCCTACAGCTACTACAACGGCATCGAGGATGGCCGCCACTGGGAGCGCAACCTGTGGGTGCGCTACGTGGTGCAGGGCGGGCCGGCCAGGAACCTGTCGTTCAACGTGATGCAAGCCACCCACCGGGTAGGCGGCGGCCATACCGCCGAGGCCAACGTCGACGAGTTGCGGGTGATCGTCGAGTACCCGCTGGACATCAGCCTTTGAGTGGCCCCGGCGAACTGTTTGCGGGGCAACAGACAATCTGCAGTTTGTCGGCCGCGGGGCTTTTCGAGCGCCTGGATAACTCACCTAACCATATGAATTTAAAGGCTTTGTAAGGTTGGCACAGGTTCTGCTCAACAGCTGTGGAACCTGTTACGCATGGAGCAGCACATGACGACCCTTTCACCCGCATCCAGCCTGCCTGCGCAGGCCCGTTCGGCGCCACGGCGCGCCGCCCATGTCATCCGCAGCGATGCCGAAGCCATCGAAGTCGCGCAGCGCCTGGCCGAGGAATTTGCCCAGGAGGCCGCCCTTCGCGACCGTGAGCGGCGCTTGCCGTGGGATGAGCTTGACCGCTTTTCCGACAGCGGCCTTTGGGCAATCACCGTGCCCAAGGAGTACGGTGGCGCGGGCGTGTCTTACGCCACGCTCAGCGAAGTGATTGCAACCATCTCGGCGGCCGATTCGTCCCTCGGCCAGCTGCCGCAAAACCACTTTGGTGTACTCAGCAACCTGCGCCTGACCGGCAGCGAAACGCAGAAGCGTGACTACTTCGCCAAGGTGCTGCAGGGCTACCGTTTCGGCAATGCGTTTTCCGAGTCGCGTGGTCAGTACGTGACCACCTTCCAGACGCAAATCCGCTTCAACGGTGGCAGCGCCGTGGTCGATGGCGAGAAGGCGTACTGCACCGGTGCCTTGTTTGCCCATATCGTTCCTGTTGCTGGCGTTGATGAAGAAGGGCGACCGCATATCGCCTTTGTCCCGCGTGATGCCGCAGGCCTCACCGTGGTCGACAGCTGGGACGGCTTTGGCCAGCGCATCACCGCCAGTGGCCAGGTGCGCCTCGACGGCGTGCGGGTTCCGGCGGGCGATGTGATACCGGCCTGGAAGGCCTACGACCAGCCCACCGCCGATGGCCCGATCTCGCAGATCATCCAGGCTGCTGTGGACACCGGTATCGCCCGTGGCGCTTTCGCCGCGACCTTGCAAGTGGCCCGCCAGGCAAGGCCGTGGGCCGACAGTGGCCTGCAGCATGGCTGGCAGGACCCGTTGAGCCAGGCGCTGATCGGCGAACTGGCCTGGCGCCTGCAGGCAGCCGAAGCCATCTTGCGTCGTGCGGCGCAGGCCGTGGACCTGGCGGTTGCCCAGCCTGACGAAGAGCACGTGGCGCAAGCCTCGGTGGTGGTCGGCCAGGCCAAGGTGCTGTCCACGGCCATTTCGCTGGAGGCCTCCAGCCGCCTGCTGGAACTGGGCGGTACGCGCAGTGTTTCGGCCAGCCGGGGGCTGGACCGCTTCTGGCGCAATGCCCGCACGCACACCCTGCATGACCCGGTGCGCTGGAAGTACCACCTGGTCGGTAACCAGTTGCTTAACGGCATCAAGCCGCAACGTCACGCCTGGAACTGAGGAGGCGCCCATGTCCAATACCCATTCCCACGGCCGGAACGACCTGGCCTATGCCCGTCAGGTGGAAGCGGCCCTGCTTGAGTTCTTGCGTGACCGCAATGCCCGCCACGAAACTCTGGTGATTGCCACGGTGGGTGAGGTGCGCATTGCAATTGATGCGGCCGATGCATTGCTGGAGCGGGCCGATGATTCGCAGGCGTCGGCAATTGCATTTCGCCTGGCGGCTGCCGAGGGCGCTCGGCTTGCTGGCGAGGCGTATTTCGAGTTGGCCGGTCGCAGCGTGGCGCGGCCAGAGGTGAGCGGTGGTGAGCCTGTGCTGGCCACCCAACGGCGGTTGTTGGGGGATCACTACCTCAATGGTGCGGCGTTGGCCGACGGCTTGGGTTAGCTGCTGATAGTGCCGGGGCCGCTTTGCGGCCCATCGCCGGCAAGCCAGCTCCCACAGGGGATGTGCAGCTCTTCAGTATTGCGCAGCCCCTGTGGGAGCTGGCTTGCCGGCGATGGGCTGCGCAGCAGCCCCAATGCGGTTACTCAGGACTGCTTGGCCCCCCCACCAATCTGCCACACATACGGCGGTTCAGTACCGTTCACATGCCAGTCGCCGACAATGCGCTCCTTGTAGATTACCGGGTTGTGCGAAGCCGCCGTACGGGCGTTGCGCCAGTGGCGATCGAGCTGGCGGCTGGTGCTGGTGGTGGAGGCACCCAAGGCATTGAACAGGTCGCTGGTGGCGCGCAGTACCAGGTCGATGGCTGCCACCTGGGCCTGGGCCGACTCCAGTTCGGCCAGCACATTGGCCTGCTGCTCTGCGGCCGGGTCATTGGCAAAACGTGCCAGGTAAGCCTGTTGGCTGGCCTCGGCGGCGCGCAGGGTCGCGGCTTCGGCGGCATACACCTGGCCCGAGGCCTTGCCGATCACTTGCAATACCTGTGGGTCCTCACTGACTGCCGCGCCGTTGCCATGGCTGAACACCCGGGTGCGCTTGCGGGTCTCGTGGCTGAAGTCGCGCACGGCGGCACGCCCGGAACCGGTGATCACCGCCAGCAGCACCAGCTGGTAGAACGCGGTCTGGTATTTGAAGCGGGTGGCGAAGTCGATGATGTTCTCTTCCTCGACCACGGCATTTTCGAACACCGAGGTACCGCTGCCGGTGGTGCGCTGTCCGAATCCGTCCCAGTCGTCGCTCTGGCGGATGCCGGGTTGTTGGGTGCGAATGGCTGCGATCACGTCGGCCCCGGTGTCGTCGCGGCGGGCGAACAGGTCGATCCAGTCGGAGAACAGGCTGCCGGTGCTGTAGTACTTGGTGCCGTTGACCACCCACTGTTCGCCCTGACGCGAGACGCGGGTGATGACATCGCCAATCTTCACCGCGCCGATCTCGGTCCAGGCGCAGCCCACCAGGTCACCCGCAACGAAGCGCTTGAACCACACATTTTGTGGCGCGCTGGCATGGGCGTTGAGGCGGTCTTCGACGAAGGCGAAATGGCCGCGCAGGGCCTGGGGCACGTTGGAGTCGGCTTCGGCCAGTTCGATCAACAACTGGAACAGCTGCGGCAACGAAGCGCCGCCACCGCCGTGCTCGACCGGTACGCGCACGGCACCAAAGCCGGCCTCCTTCAGCCAGCGGATCGGTTCGTGGGGCAGGGTGCGGTTGCGTTCGCGTTCCACGCTGCTTTCGGCAATGCGCGTGAAGATGGGCCTGAAGCGTGCTGCGAGCGTGGCGTAGTCGGCGCCGTTGGCGGGGACGGGCAGGTGTTGTTCGAGGGCAGTCATCGGAATACTCCAGGTACATGAAGGAGGGGGTGTACCGTTGAATGCACAGGTCGTGCCGGCTGGTGGAACGCCCGTGATACGGGGCTTGCGGCGTATATGAGGGATTTCTGGCTGTGGCGGGGTGGGGCAAGTTGTTGATTGGCTGTGGGCTGTGCAACAGCTGACGGCCGTTGAAAAACCGTCTGGATTTCTTTGTAACGCCAGCTTCCCGGCACCGACGGCCTGATTTAATATACTTGCCAGTATAAATATTCGATGTACACCTCTGCGAAAGGATTCATCATGTTGCGCCATGCCTTGTCCATCGCTCTGCCCGCCGTTGCCGTGCTGTTACTGGCGGCGTGCGGTCAGGAAGCCACACCACCTGCAGCGCCGCGCCCGGCGCTGGTGGTGCAGCCGCAGCCGGCTGAAGCCGCTGCCGACAGTTACCCCGGTGAAGTGCGTGCGCGCTTCGAGCCGGAGCTGGCTTTCCGCATTGGCGGCAAGGTCAGCAAACGCCTGGTCGAGGAGGGGCAGCGGGTCAAGGCCGACCAGCCGCTGGCTGAACTGGACCCGCAGGACGTGCGCCTGCAACTGGAAGCCAACCGCGCCCAACTGGCAGCCGCCGAGGCCAACCTGGCACTGGTGCGCGCCGAGCGCGACCGCTACCAGAAACTGCTGGACCGGCAGATGGTCAGCCATTCCCAGTTCGATAACGCTGAAAACCTCTACCGTGCCGGCCTCGCCCGCTTGAAGCAGGCCAAGGCCGAATTCGATGTGGCCGGCAACCAGGCCGAATATGCCGTGCTGCGTGCCCCACAGGCCGGGGTGATCGCCAAGCGCCAGGTTGAAGTGGGCCAGGTGGTCGCCGCCGGGCAGACCGTGCTCACCCTGGCCGCCGATGGCGAACGGGAAGTGGCTATCGGCCTGCCAGAGCAGCAGTTCGCCCGCTTCGCCGTGGGCCAGCCGGTGAGCGTGGAGCTGTGGTCGCACCCACAGGAGCGCTTCCAGGGCCGTATCCGCGAGTTGTCGCCGGCCGCCGACCCGCGTTCGCGCACCTTCGCGGCGCGCATCGCCTTTACTTCGGCCGCTGCACCGGCCGAACTGGGCCAGAGCGCCCGGGTGTTCATTGCCCATGAGGGGCTGATTCCGCTGTCGGTGCCGCTGTCGGCGGTTACCGCAGAAAACGGTCAGGCGTATGTATGGCGGGTCAACAAGGACAGCCATCTGGAGCGGGCCGTGGTGCGTCTGGGGGCGTATGGCAGCGACAGTGTGCCAGTGCTCGAGGGCCTTGCCCCGGGCGACTGGGTGGTCGCCGCCGGCGGTCATGTGCTGCGCGAGGGCCAGGAGGTTCGCCCTGTGGACCGCAGCAACCGTGTAGTGAACCTGACGGCCAAGGAGTAAGTCCCGATGGGTTTCAACCTTTCTGCCTGGGCGCTGCGCAACCGCCAGATTGTCCTGTTCCTGATGATTCTGCTGGCGGCCATTGGCGCCATGTCCTACACCAAGCTGGGCCAGAGCGAAGACCCGCCGTTCACCTTCAAGGCCATGGTCATCCGTACCCTGTGGCCCGGTGCCAGCGCCGAGGAAGTGTCGCGCCAGGTTACCGAGCGCATCGAGAAGAAGCTGATGGAAACCGGCGAGTACGAGAAGATCGTCTCGTTCTCGCGCCCCGGCGAATCGCAGGTCACCTTCATGGCCCGCGACTCGCTGCATTCCAAGGACATCCCCGAGCTGTGGTACCAGATTCGCAAGAAGGTCGCGGACATCCGTCACACCTTGCCACCGGAAATCCAGGGCCCGTTCTTCAACGACGAGTTCGGCACCACCTTCGGTAATATCTATGCGCTGACCGGTGAGGGCTTCGACTACGCGGTGCTCAAGGATTACGCCGATCGCATCCAGATCCAGCTGCAGCGGGTCAAGGATGTGGGCAAGGTCGAGCTGGTCGGCCTGCAGGACGAGAAAATCTGGATCGAGCTGTCCAACCTCAAGCTGGCCACCCTTGGCGTGCCACTGCAGGCGGTGCAACAGGCCCTGCAGGAGCAGAACGCGGTGAGCACCGCCGGCTTCTTCGAAACACCCAGCGAGCGCCTGCAACTGCGGGTGAGCGGGCGCTTCGACAGCGTCGAGCAGATTCGCCAGTTCCCCATCCGAGTGGGTGACCGCACCTTCCGCATCGGCGATGTCGCCGAGGTGCACCGCGGCTTCAACGACCCGCCCGCGCCGCGCATGCGCTTCATGGGTGAGGATGCCATTGGCCTGGCCGTGTCGATGAAGGACGGTGGCGACATTCTGGTGCTGGGCAAGGCCTTGGAAAGCGAGTTCGAGCGCCTGGCACGCAGCCTGCCGGCCGGCATGGAGCTGCGCAAGGTGTCGGACCAGCCAGCGGCGGTGAAGGCCGGCGTGGGTGAGTTCGTGCAGGTGCTGGTCGAGGCCCTGGTTATCGTGCTGCTGGTGAGCTTCTTCTCGCTGGGCCTGCGCACCGGCCTGGTGGTGGCGCTGGCCATCCCGCTGGTGCTGGCCATGACCTTCGCCGCCATGCATTACTTCGGCATCGGCCTGCACAAAATCTCCCTCGGCGCTTTGGTGCTGGCGCTGGGCTTGCTGGTGGACGATGCGATCATTGCGGTAGAGATGATGGCGATCAAGATGGAGCAGGGCTACGACCGCCTCAAGGCGGCCAGCTATGCCTGGAGCAGTACTGCCTTCCCGATGCTCACCGGCACCCTGATTACCGCAGCAGGCTTCCTGCCCATCGCCACGGCTGCCTCCAGCACCGGCGAATACACCCGCTCGATCTTCCAGGTGGTGACCATCGCGTTGCTGACTTCATGGGTGGCGGCGGTGGTGTTCGTGCCTTACCTGGGCGAGCGCCTGCTGCCAGATCTGGCCAAGTTGCATGCCGCACGCCACGGCAAGGACGGCCATGCGCCAGACCCTTACGCCACGCCGTTCTACCAGCGTGTGCGGCGAGTGGTGGAGTGGTGCGTGCGGCGGCGCAAGACCGTGATCCTGCTGACCATCGCCGCCTTTGTCGGCAGCATCCTGCTGTTCCGTTTCGTGCCCCAGCAGTTCTTCCCGGCCTCAGGGCGCCCGGAACTGATGGTTGACCTGAAGCTGGCTGAAGGGGCCTCGCTGGCCAATACCGCCGAGCGGGTCAAACAGTTGGAGGCGCTGCTCAAGCAGCAGGACGGCATCGACAACTACGTGGCCTATGTGGGCACTGGCTCGCCACGCTTCTACCTGCCGCTGGACCAGCAGCTGCCGGCCGCCAGCTTTGCCCAGTTCGTGGTGCTGGCCAAGTCGATGGAAGACCGCGAGCGCCTGCGCAGCTGGCTGATCAGCACCGTGGACCAGCAATTCCCCGACCTGCGCGCCCGCGTTACGCGCCTGGAAAACGGCCCGCCCGTGGGCTACCCGGTGCAGTTCCGGGTGACCGGCGAGCACATCGAGAAGGCCCGCGCGCTGGCGCGTGAAGTGGCTGACAAGGTGCGGGAGAACCCGCATGTGGTCAACGTGCACCTGGACTGGGAAGAACCGAGCAAGGCGGTGTTCCTGGAGATTGACCAGGACCGCGCCCGTGCCCTGGGCGTGAGCACCGCGCACTTGTCCAGCTTCCTGCAAAGCTCACTGACGGGCACCACGGTCAGTCAGTACCGCGAAGACAACGAACTGATCGAGATTCTGCTGCGCGGCACACAACAGGAACGCGGCGAACTGGGCAACCTCGGCAGCCTGGCATTGCCCACCGATAACGGCCAGAGCGTGGCGCTGTCGCAGGTGGCCACCCTGGAATACGGCTTCGAGGAGGGCATTATCTGGCACCGCAACCGCTTGCCGACCGTGACTGTGCGTGCCGATATCTACGACAAGGAGCAACCGGCCACGCTGGTGAAGCAGATCGAGCCGACGCTGAAGGAAATACGCGCCAAGTTGCCAGATGGCTACCTGCTTGAAGTGGGTGGTACGGTGGAGGATTCCGAGCGCGGTCAGAAGTCGGTCAACGCCGGCATGCCGCTGTTCGTGGTGGTGGTGCTGAGCTTGCTGATGATCCAGCTGCGCAGCTTCTCGCGCACGGTGATGGTGTTCCTCACCGCGCCGCTTGGGCTGATTGGCGTCACCCTGTTCCTGCTGGTGTTCCGCCAGCCGTTCGGCTTTGTCGCCATGCTCGGCACCATTGCCCTGGCGGGGATGATCATGCGCAACTCGGTGATTCTGGTGGACCAGATCGAGCAGGACATCGCAGCGGGCATGGAGCGCTGGCAGGCAATCATCGAAGCCACGGTGCGGCGCTTCCGCCCGATTGTGCTGACCGCGCTGGCGGCGGTGCTGGCGATGATTCCGTTGTCGCGTAGCGTGTTCTACGGGCCGATGGCGGTGGCGATCATGGGTGGTTTGATCGTGGCCACGGTGTTGACCCTGTTGTTCCTGCCGGCGTTGTATGCGGCGTGGTTCAGGGTCAGGAAGGGCTGAAGACCGCAGGGGAGGGCTTTGCCCTCCTTTCGCCGGCAAGCCAGCTCCCACAGGTACTGCACATGGCCTAAAGTCAATGCAATCGAGGTGGGAGCTGGCTTGCCGGCGATGGGCTGCAAAGCAGCCCCCGGGGCTATCACAGGGCGCCGAATACCTTCTTGGCCAGGCTGGTAGCTGCCTGGGCCGGGTTCTGGCGAATGCTCTGCTCCTGCTTGCCAATCATCTCGAACAGGCCATCCAGTGCTTTCTCGGTCACGTAGTTCTCGATGTTGGCGTCATCTTTGACCAGCCCAAGGCCTTTGGCCTGTGCGGCAAAGGCATTGTACTGCTGCGCCACGCCAACCTTGTCGGTAGCTTGCTTCACAATCGGCAGGAACTTGGCGCGGATCTGCTCGCGGCTGCTCTTGTTCAGGTACTGGGTGGCCGAGTCGTCACCGCCGCTGAGGATGCCTTTGGCATCGGTCACGCTCATGTTCTTCACGGCATCCACCAGAATTGCCTGGGCCTGCGGCACGGCAGCTTCGGCGGCCTTGTTCATGCTGGTTTCCAGGGCTTCGACCTGTTCACCTTTGCCGAACATTTTCATTGCCTTGGCGGCTTTGCCCAGGTTGCCCGGCAATTCGATGCGCACGTCCGGGTTGTTGCTGAAACCGCCCGGGGTGCTCAGTTGCTTGACGGCCAGTTGCGCGCCTTGGGTCAGGGCATCTTTCAGGCCGCCGGTGGCGTCTTTCTGGGTCAGGTCACCCAGCGACAGGGCCAGGGCACTGGCCGACAGCAGCAGGCCGGCGCACAGGGTGGTGAAACGCAGGGAGGTGCGGATCATGAAGCTTTCCTTGTAAACAGATAGAGGCGGGTATCAGCGAACCTGGTCGACCTTGATGCGTACTGATTTCGGGTCGCTGCCGTCGAGCATCACACCATGGTGCTCGGTACTGATGAACAGCAGTTTGCCATCCAGCTCGATGCGCGCACTCACCGAGTAGCGGTGGCCGGGCTTGACCTGCGCAGGGTCGTAGGTGAGGTGGAACGGCAGCGGCACGTTGCCTTTGACCGGGCCGGCCTGGCGGGCCAGGGTCACGGCAGGGGCGTCCATCAGCGAAACATCCTGCAGTTCCACGCTTAGGGTAGCGGCAGGCGGCAGGGCAATACGCTGCAGGTAGAAGACTTCACCGTCCAGGCTGGCCTGGGTGGATGGGGTTTGGCTGGAACAGGCTGCGAGCAGGGATGCGCAACACAGCATAAAGAGTTTTTTCATGGAGTCTCCGGTGTCCTTGGCGTTGGCTTGTGGCCAACCCCAGGGACTTTAGCGGATTTTCCCGGCAGATAAAGCGTTAGATGGTCGAAGTTTCCAGGCCATCGTCACGGTGCAGGGCCACTTGGCGGATCGACAGGCGTAGCTCCGCAGACAGCACACGCTTGGCCACGCCCTCGGCCAGTTCGCCGAGCTTGTTGTGGTAACCCAGCTTGCCTTGAGCGTCGGCATGCAGCACGCCTTGCTCAAGCAGGGTCTGGATGAAGTGGCGGAACAGCGTTTTGTCGAAGAACTCCGGTGCATTCAGGCCATGCAGGATCGACAGGCGTTGGGCCATCATCACGCACAGGTCTTCCAGCGCCTCGGCGCTGAGGCTGTTCTGCCCGTTGTTGAGCAGCAGCGAAGTGGCCATGTAGAAGCGCTGCAGGGTCTGGGTGATGGTGCGGGCGAGCAGGGTCAGCAACACGAACTGCCGCGAGCTGGGCGCAGGGCGTACATACACCTCGCCGTCCAGACGCAGCAGGCCTTGCTCCACCAGCGCGGCCAGCCACTGGTCGATCACTTCCTCCAGCTGCTCTGGCGTCCAGCGCAAGAACAGTTCGGCCTGCAGGTACGGGTACAGCGCCTGTACATACTGGCCCAGCAATTCGCGGCTCATGCGCGAGCTGCTGAGGAAGAAGCTGGCCAGCAGCGCCGGCAGGGCGAAGATGTGCAGCACGTTGTTGCGGTAGTAGGTCATCAGGACCGCATTGCCTTCATCCAGGTACAGGATGCGGCCCAGGGCGTCCTTCTGTTCGGCCACCAGGTTCATGCTGCGCACATGTTCGATCAGCGCCTGACCGTCGCCGTCGGGCAGGGTGGTATGGGGCGAGTAGGGCACTTGGCGCAGCAGGGCCAGGTACAGGTCCAGTACGCGGGTCAGGGCACGTTCGTCCAGGGCCAGGCGGCTGGTGGACAGCAGCGCCAGGGCCACCAGGTTGACCGGGTTGATGGCGGCCGCCTCGTTCAGATGACGGGCCACAGTCTCACCCAGGCGGGTGGTGGTAGCGTTGAGCCATCCCGGGCGGTACTGCGGGCCATGGTCTTGCTCACGCCAGCCGGGCTGTTGTTCGTCGAGGAAGCCGGCCAGACGGATCGGCTCGCCGAAGTTGACGTAAACCTGGCCAAAGCGCTGCTTGAGCGCGCCAAACACCTTGAAGATGTCGAACACCGACTCCTTCTTCTTGCTGGCACCGCGCAGTTCGCCCAGGTAGGTGCGGCCTTCGAGTACGCGCTCGTAGCCGATGTACACCGGCACGAACACGATCGGCGTACGCGACGAGCGCAGGAAACTGCGCAGGGTAATGGCCAGCATCCCGGTACGTGGTTGCAGCATACGCCCGGTACGCGAACGGCCGCCTTCAACGAAGTATTCGACCGGGAAGCCCTTGGTGTACAGGGTGTGCAGGTACTCGTTGAACACGGCGGTGTACAACGGGTTGCCCTTGAACGTGCGGCGCATGAAGAACGCACCGCCACGGCGCAGCAGGTTGCCCACTACCGGCATGTTGAGGTTGATGCCCGCAGCCACGTGCGGCGGGGTGAGGCCGTTGCGGAACAGCAGGTATGACAGCAGCAGGTAGTCGATGTGGCTGCGGTGGCACGGGACGTAGATCACTTCGTGGCCGGGGGCGATGCCCTGCACGTGCTCGATGTGGTTGACCTTGATGCCGTCGTAGATCTTGTTCCAGAACCAGCTCAACACCACTTCAAGGAAGCGGATGGCGGTGTAGGTGTAGTCCGAGGCAATCTCGTTGCCGTAGCGCAGCGCCTGGGCTTCGGCCTTGGCCAGCGGCAGGTTTTCGCGCTGTGCCTCGTCGACGATGGCCTGGCGCACTTGCGGTGCGTGCACCAGGCCTTTGACCAGGTTGCGCCGGTGCGAGATGTCCGGGCCGATGACCGCCGTCTTGAGGTTGCGAAAATGCACGCGCATCAGGCGTTGGGCCATGCGCACTGTGCGTTCGTGCCCCTTGTTGTGCTGCACCAGTTCGCGCAGGTGGATCGGCGCGGAGAACTGCACCCGGGTCTTGCGCCCCAGAATCAATACGGTCAGCAGCCGGCGCAGGCGCCCGGTAACCGCCCAGCTGTCGGCGAACAGCAGCTTCCACGGGCTGGATTCACTGGCCGGGGTCTGGCCCCAGAACACGCTGACGGGAATGATCTGCGCATCTTCCTCGGCATGCTGGGTGACGGCAGCGACCAGGCGCTCAAGCGTTGGTGGCGCGCCGCGTTTGTCCTGGCGGCCCAGCCAGTCCGGGTCGGGGGTGAGGTAGAAGAACCCGGCCGGCTCCTGCAGTGGCCCCACGGCTACCGGCAATACCGGGCGCGGCAGCCCCGCTTTGGTGCATTCGTGGTCGAGCACGGCCAGGTCGGTGAGCGCGGGCGACGGCAGCGCATAGAACACCGGCCGGCTGCGGTCGAGGTTGAGGGACATGGACGACTGGTTGATGGTCTCGGAGCGCACCCACAGGTACAACAGGCGACGCAGGCCGCCGAAGATCAGGCGGTGCAGGGGGGAACGGGTCATGGGGTGTGTGCCCTGGGTGTGATGTTCAGGTGAGTATCCAGCTAATTAGTCTGCCGTATCGGCGTAAGTTCAGCAAAAATCGGCCAACTGCGGGACCGTCATCAATTTTTTTTGTTCTGTGTCATATACTCGGCCTGCCACTTGCAGGATATTTCGGCAAGCGGCGTTGGCACGGGGCCGTGAGCTCATGCCTACAAGGCGATCTTCACAATAAAAATCCGGAGTAGTTCAGATGTCGTCTCGTGAGACTGGGAATGTAAAGTGGTTCAACGATGCCAAGGGTTATGGCTTCATTCAGCGCGAAGGTGGTGCGGATGTATTCGTCCACTACCGGGCGATCCGTGGTGAGGGGCATCGTACCCTGGTCGAAGGGCAGCGCGTGGAATACGCCTGCGTGCAGGGCCAGAAAGGCCTGCAAGCCGAAGACGTAGTGGGCCTCTGAGCCTTTTGCGGTAGGCCTCAAGCTGCAAGTTGACCGTGTAACTTGCAGCCTGAAGCAACCTGTTTCAGCTGGTGCGCCAGGTGATTTCCTCTTCACCGTCGGCGCTGATGCGGACCCAGCGGTCGGCATCTTCTTCCCCGTCTTCCTCCACCCAGCCACCTGGCGCACAGCGCACTTCCACACCCAGTGCGGCGAAGGCGGCGCGGGCGCAGGCGACATCATCAGCCCATGGCGTCTGGTCGCTTTCCAGGTACAGGCTGTTCCATTTCCCTACAGCCTTGGGTAACCAGGTGACCGGAATGTTACCGGCCTGGCATTTGAAGGTATGACCTTTCTGCTTCCATTCGCTGCACGGGCCGATTGCCTGGGCGAGCCACTCGGCAATCTGCTTGTGGTCGACGTCGGCGTCCTTCAGGTAGATCTCGATATCAGGTTGGCGCATAAGGGCTCCGGGTGTGCTCAGTCTTGGCGCACGAAATAGTCATAACGCATGGAAACCGTAACCTCGAACGGCTCGGCCTGGTCGATGACCAGCGCGCGTTTTTCGGCGCTGGCGCGCCAGCCGTGCGGGGTCATGGCCAGCAGGTCGGCGCGGGCCTTGGGTTCGGCCAGGCTCAGGCGGAACTCGAGGGTTTCGCTGTGGGCATGGGCCATGCCGTCGGGGACCAGGGCCAGGTGTTTGTCGTCGGCGTAAGGGCGTACTTCATCGTAGAGCACTTCGCGCAGCTCCATCAGGTGGCCGCTGGTAGGGCCGACCCGCATCAGGCCGCCGCCGGGGCTGAGCAGGCGCCTGGCCTCGGCCCAGTCCAGGGGGCTGAATACGCTGGCGATGAACTGGCAACTGGCGTCGGCCAAGGGCACGCGGGCCATGCTGGCAACCATCCAGGTGACTTCCGGTGCACGACGGCAGGCACGCTTGACCGCCTCGCGGGAAATGTCCAGCGCGTAACCGTCGGCGGCCGGCAGGGCTTGGGCGATCTGTGCGGTGTAGTAACCCTCGCCGCAGCCGATGTCCAGCCAGGCGCCGGGCTGGCGCTCGGCGGCAAGCTCGGCCAGGCGGCTGGCCACCGGGGCATAGTGCCCGGCATCGAGGAAATCGCGACGGGCTTCGACCATGGCCTGGTTGTCACCCGGGTCGCGGCTGTTCTTGTGCTGTACTGGCAGCAGGTTCAGGTAACCCTGGCGGGCGCGGTCGAAGCGGTGGCCGGCGGGGCACACCACACCGTTGTCGAGCCGGCTCAGCGGCGCCTGGCAAAGGGGACAGGCGAGCATCAGGCGAGCAACCGGACCAGGGTCTGGTAGTAGATTTCGGTCAGCAGGTCGAGGTCGCTGGCCAGAATCCGCTCGTCCACCTGGTGAATGGTGGCGTTGACCGGGCCCAGCTCGACCACCTGCGTACCCATGGTGGCGATGAAGCGGCCATCGGAGGTACCGCCGCTGGTGGACGGCTGGGTGTCGCGGCCGGTGACGCCCTTGATGCTGGCCGCCACAGCGTCCAGCAGTTCGCCCGGTTCGGTGAGGAATGGCAGGCCAGACAGCACCCAGTCGATCGACCAGTCCAGTTCATGCTTGTCTAGAATCGCCGAGACGCGCGCTTGCAGGCCTTCGACGGTGGACTCGGTAGAGAAGCGGAAGTTGAACAGTGCAGTCAGCTCGCCCGGGACCACGTTGGTGGCGCCGGTGCCGGAATTGAGGTTGGAGATCTGGAAGCTGGTAGGCGGGAAGAACGCGTTGCCTTCGTCCCAGTGCTCGGCTGCCAGCTCCGCCAGGGCCGGAGCGGCCAGGTGGATCGGGTTGCGCGCCAGGTGCGGATAGGCCACGTGGCCTTGCTTGCCGCGCACGGTCAGTTTGGCACCCAGCGAACCGCGACGGCCGTTCTTGACCACGTCACCCAGCAGGGTGGTGCTGGAGGGTTCGCCGACGATGCACCAGTCCAGGCGTTCGTTGCGCGCTTTCAGGCGTTCGACCACGGCCTTGGTGCCGTGGTGAGCCGGGCCTTCCTCGTCGCTGGTGATCAGGAAGGCGACCTTGCCACGGTGGTTCGGGTAGTCGTGCACGAAGCGCTCGCTGGCGATCACCATGGAGGCCAGGCTGCCCTTCATGTCGGCAGCGCCACGGCCGCAGAGCATACCGTCGGCGTCGATCAGCGCTTCGAACGGTTCATGCTGCCATTGCTGCACCGGGCCGGTAGGCACCACGTCGGTGTGGCCGGCAAAGCACAGTACAGGACCGTCCTGGCTGCCGTGGGTAGCCCAGAAATTGTCGACGTCTTCAATGCGCATCGGCTCCAGCTGGAAGCCCACGGCGCCCAGGCGGTTCATCATCTGCGCCTGGCAGTCGGCATCGACGGGGGTGACCGAGGGGCGACGGATCAGGTCGCAGGCCAGTTGAAGGGTAGGCGAGAGCTCGGCAGGGGCCGTCATGGGGGACTCCGGGGCAAGGCAAGGCGGGAAAACTGAGGGGCGTTATCTTATATCAAACCGAGGGGGCGGTGGGGCCGCGTTGCGGCCCCACAAGTCTCAAGCCTGTTGCGGTTCTGCAGCCTTCTCCACCGGCTTGGGCAGCGAAGACAGCAAGGCCATCACCAACGCCGCTACATATGGCAACGACTGCACCAGCAACATCGCCACCCAGAAGCGCATGTCCGAACTCGGCAGCCCTTGCACCAGGTAGATGCCCAGCGCCGCGCCCCACAGCAGCAACATGATGAACAGCTCTTCGCGTGCTTCGGACAGCGCCACCAGCAACCCATGGCTGTCGGCATTCTTCGGTGTGCGGAAGAACGGCATGCTGCTGGTGAAGAAACCGTACAGCACCGCCTTGGCGATGGTGTGCGACAGCGCCAGGCCGGCCAGCGCTGCGGCGAAGGCGTCTTTCAAGTTCACGCCTACTGCACGGCGATACAGGAAGATGATCTTGCCCACCTTGAAGAAGAACAGCGCCAGCGGCGGGATGGCGAAGATCATCAGCGGCGGGTCCACGCGGTGCGGGACGATGATCATCGCCGCCGACCACAGCAGCGCGCCGATGGTGAAGAAGATGTTCATGCCGTCGGCGATCCATGGCAACCAGCCGGCCAGGAAGTGATAACGCTGGCCGCGGGTCAGCTCGCTGTCCTTGCCGCGCAGCAGGGCGCTGGCGTGGTGCTTGATGATCTGGATGGCGCCATAGGCCCAGCGGAAGCGCTGCTTCTTGAAGTCGATGAAGGTGTCAGGCATCAGGCCCTTGCCGTAGCTGTTGTGGGCGTAGGCCGCCGACAGGCCTTTTTCGAACACGCGCAGGCCCAGTTCGGCGTCTTCGCAGATGCACCATTCGGCCCAGCCCAGTTCTTCCAGCACCGTGCGCCGGGTCATGGTCATGGTGCCGTGCTGGATGATCGCGTCACGGTCGTTGCGGGTGACCATGCCAATGTGGAAAAAGCCCTTGTACTCGCTGTAGCACAGCTTCTTGAACGCGCTTTCGTGCTGGTCGCGGTAGTCCTGCGGCGACTGCACCACGGCAATTTTCGGGTCGGCGAAGTGCGGCACCATGTGCTTGAGCCAGTTGCGGTCGACGCAGTAGTCCGAGTCGATCACCGCGATCACTTCGGCGTCCTTGGCGGTGTGCGGGATCAGGTAGTTCAGCGCGCCACCCTTGAAACCGGCCAGGGGCGCGACGTGGAAGAACTTGAAACGCTCGCCGAGCTTCTCACAGTGAGCCTTAAGCGGCTCCCACACGGCCGGGTCCTTGGTGTTGTTGTCGATCACCAGCACTTCGTAGTCGGGGTAGTCCAGTGCGGCCAGGGCATCGAGGGTCTGCTTCACCATCTCGGGCGGCTCGTTGTAGCACGGCACATGCACCGACACCTTGGGCCGGTAGGCGCTGTCGGCCTGCACCGGCAGGAACTCGCGGCGGCGCTTGTGTATCCATACCGCCTCGGCCAGTTCGTGGGCTTCGGTCAGCAGCACGATGAACACGCCCAGCGCGCCAAGTGCCAGCAGCACGCCCACGGTCAGGCTGAACCAGGTGCTGTATTGCTGGCTGTAGTCGTAGGCGATCCACACCAGCACCGACCCACACAGGAAGGTGATGAAGGTGAGGAAGGTGCGGCCGCGCTGGCGCAGGGCCGAGCCATCGATGAATAGCACCATGAGGGCAATCATCGCCAGCACTACCGAGGCTACGGCCAGGGCGCGCCACTGCGGGATCGCCACCACCGGGCCGTCAAAGTTGAACTTCTGCTGGCGCTCGGCGTTGTACACGCCCCAGTAGGCGCCTACCGAGCCTTCATCGCTGGCCTTCCACGGCTGGTCATAGGCTTCGATGACGAAGTAGTTGTAGCCACGGCGGTTGAGGGTGTTGACCAGGGTGCGCAGGTAGATGGCCTGGTCGGCCTGGGTGGCATCGGCACCTCCGCGCATGCGGCCGTTGCTCGGCCAGCCGACCTCTGACAGCAGCAGGGGTTTACGCGGGAACTGGTGCCGCAGTTCACGGGCACGGTCGAGCACGAACTCGACCGAATCCTTCATTGGCACGAACTCCCAGTAGGGCAGGATGTGCGCAGCAATCAGGTCGACGTGCTTGGCAATTTCCGGGTTTTCCTTCCAGATGTGCCACTGCTCACTGGTGGTCACGGGTACCTTCACAGCTGCACGCACGCGGTCCAGGTACTTGATCAGGTTTTCCGGGGTAACCTCTTCACGGAACAGCGCCTCGTTGCCGACCACGACCCGCACCACACTGCGCGAGGTGTTGGCCAACTGGATGGCGGTGGCGATTTCGCGTTCGTTGCGTTCCAGGTCCGGGCTGATCCAGATGCCCAGCGTTACCCGCAGGCCGAATTCCTCGGCCAGGCGCGGGATGTCGGCCTGGGTGCCCTCCACGGTATAGATACGGATACTGTCGGTCAGTTTGCTCAACTGCTCCAGGTCCTGGCGCATCTCGTCGTCAGTGGGGTACTGGCCTTTTTGCGGGCTTTCGCCCAGGCGGAACGGCGAATACGAAAAGCCAGAGATCTGCTCTGGCCAGGCGGGGGCGGAAACCGGGCGGTTGATCAGTGCCCAGAACCCGGTGAACAACGCGGCGATGGCCAGGACCACGACCAGGTTCAGGCCGAATTTACGTGAAGACATTGTCGTCCATTTGTGTCGAAGTGATAGGACATTAAAGCAGGGTTGGCAGTGTCTTTCCTAACGATGCAGGCCATGGGCCGGCTGGCATATAATGCGCGCCGGTTTTTTGGGGTATGAAGATGAGCACAGAAGATCCACGCTTCGCCGGCGTTGCCCGGTTATACGGCGACCAAGGGCTGCAGCGCCTGGGCCAGGCCCATGTGGCTGTGGTCGGGATTGGCGGGGTAGGCTCGTGGGTGGCTGAAGCGCTGGCCCGAAGCGGCGTAGGGGAAATCACCCTGTTCGACCTGGACGATGTGTGCGTCAGCAACACCAACCGCCAGGCCCATGCCCTGGAAGGCCAGGTGGGGCGGCCCAAGGTCGAGGTCATGGCCGAGCGCCTGCGGGCGATCAATCCGGCGTGCACGGTGCATGCGGTGGCCGACTTCGTTACCCGCGAGACCATGGTCGAGTACATTACCGAAAACCTCGACTGCGTGATCGACTGCATCGACAGCGTCATGGCCAAGGCGGCGCTGATTGCCTGGTGCCGTCGGCGCAAGATCGCCATCGTCACCACCGGTGGTGCCGGTGGGCAGATCGACCCCACGCAAATCCAGATTGCCGACCTGAACAAGACCTTCAACGACCCGCTGGCTTCGCGGGTGCGTTCCACCTTGCGTCGCGATTACAACTTCTCGCGCAATGTCAGCCGCAACTATGGCGTGCCATGCGTGTTCTCCAGCGAACAGCTGCGCTACCCCAAGGGTGATGGCAGCGTTTGTCTGCAGAAGAGTTTCGTGGGCGAGGGGGTGCGGCTGGACTGCTCGGGTGGCTTTGGTGCGGTAATGATGGTGACCGCGACCTTTGGCATGGTGGCGGCGAGCAAGGCGATCGAGAAGCTGGTGGCCGGCGCGCGGCGGCCTTCGGAGCGGGTCAAAGCTGAATAAATTGCGTGGGCTTCTTCGCGGGCTCGCCCGCGAAGAAGCCAGCACCGATTTAGCAGTTGGAGGCCAACTCTGCCATCCGCTGTAACACTGCATGCAGCCCATTACTGCGCGATGGCGACAGCTGACGCTCCAGCCCCAGCTGAGTGAACCACTCACGCAGGTCCAGCCCGGCCAGCTCATCGCTGGGCAAACCTTGAACCCTTACCAGCAACAAGGCCAGCAGCCCACGCAACAAGCGTGCATCGCTGGTGGCCTTGAACTGCCAAAGCCCATCAACGTGCTCGGCCACCAGCCAAACCAGGCTTTCGCAGCCATGCACCCGGTTGGCGTCGGTCTTCTCGGCATCATCCAGCGGTTCCAGCCGCTCTCCCCACTGCATCAGCAGCCGCGCCCGCTGTTCCCAACTCTTGCCCTGTTCAAAAGCCTCCAGCGCCTGACGTGCTTGCTCCGGCATGCTCATCGCAGCAGCTCCAGGCCCTGATCCAGCGCAGCGAAGAAGCGCTGAAGGTCATCGCTGTCGTTGTACACGCCCAGCGACACTCGAATTGCGCCTTCAAGGCCCAAGCCTTTCAGCAGTGGCATGGCGCAATGGTGCCCGGCTCGTACGGCAATGCCTTGCTCGGTGAGCAGGTGGGCGATATCGGCATTGTGCACCCCCTTGATGACGAAGCTGGCCAAGGCCGCCTGTGGCGTACCGAGCACCCGCACGCCCTCGCGGTCGGCCAGCCCACGGAGCAGGTGCTGGTGCAGGCTGGTTTCATGGGCTTCGAGCGCCTGGGTGTCGAGGCTGGCCAGGTAGTCCAGGGTTGCGCCCAGGCCAATCACCCCGGCGATTGGCGGCGTTCCCGCCTCGAACCCCAGCGGGGCCGGGCGGAAGCTGGCGCTCTGGTACTCGGCCAGTTGCACCATCTCGCCCCCGAACTGCCAGTGGCGCAACAGTTCCAGCGCCTGAGGGCGGCCATACAGCACGCCAACCCCGTCCGGGCCATACAGCTTGTGGCTGGAGAACACATAGAAGTCGCAACCCAGATGCTGCACATCATGGCGACCATGCACCACCCCCTGGGCACCGTCGACCACGGTCAGTGTGCCCTGGGCGCGGGCATGGGCCAGTAGCGCCGGCAGCGGCTGCCAGGTGCCCAGCACGTTGGACAGCTGGCTGACCGCCAGCACCCGGGTGCGGGGGCCGATCAGTTGCAGCGCCTGCTCCAGGTCGATGCGGCCGTGGGCATCCAGCGGCAGCACCACCAGGCGTAGGTTGCGCCGGCGCGCCAGCTGTTGCCAGGGCAGCAGGTTGGCATGGTGCTCCAGCGCGCTGACGGCGATTTCGTCACCGGCTTCGAGGCGGTGTTCCAGGCCGTAGGCCAGAAGGTTCAGCGCCGAGGTGGCGCCGTGGGTGAACACGATCTGCCGGGAGTCTGCAGCATTCAGCCAGGCGGCGACCTTGTCGCGGCTGGTCTCGAACGCCTGGGTTGCCAGTGCGCCGGGCAAGTGCTGGGCACGGTGCACGTTGGCCGCGCCATGGCCGTAATAATGGCTCAGGGCGTCAAGCAGGGCTTGCGGCTTCTGGGTGGTGGCGGCACTGTCCAGGTAGGTCTGGTGCTGCCGTTGCAGGGCGGCGATGGCGGGGAAGTCGGCACGCCAGGGGGAGGGCTGGAACATGTTCACGGGGCCTGGAATGAAAATCGGGTCTGGCGCGGTGGCGCCAGACCCGATCTTAACACCTCAAACCCGGGAAGGTTCTCAGTTGTGGGCGTGCAGCGCTTCGTTCAGCTCGATGGCCGACTTGTGGGTCTTGCACTCCACGGCGCCGTTCAGCGAGTTGCGGCGGAACAGCAGGTCGGTCTGGCCAGCCAGGTCGCGGGCCTTGACCACTTTGACCAGCTCGTTGTTCTCATCCAGCAGGTTCACCTTGGTGCCCGCAGTGATATACAGGCCGGCTTCGACGGTGTTGCGGTCGCCCAGCGGAATGCCGATACCGGCGTTGGCGCCGATCAGGCAGCCTTCACCCACCTTGATGACGATGTTGCCGCCGCCGGACAGGGTGCCCATGGTCGAGCAACCGCCGCCCAGGTCCGAGCCCTTGCCAACGAATACGCCAGCGGACACGCGGCCTTCGATCATGCCAGGGCCTTCGGTGCCAGCGTTAAAGTTGACGAAGCCTTCGTGCATGATGGTGGTGCCTTCGCCGATGTAGGCGCCCAGGCGCACACGGGCGGTGTCGGCGATACGCACGCCGGCAGGGACCACGTAGTCGGTCATTTTCGGGAACTTGTCCACCGAGAACACTTCCAGCAGCTCGCCCTTCAGGCGCGCTTCCAGTTGCAGCTCGGCCAGTTCGGCCAGATCGACCGCGCCCTGGTTGGTCCAGGCCACGTTCGGCAGCAGCGGGAAGATACCGGCCAGGCTCACACCGTGCGGCTTGACCAGGCGGTGCGACAGCAGGTGCAGCTTCAGGTAGGCCTCTGGGGTGGAGGTCAGGGCAGCGTCTTCGGCCAGCAGGGTGGCGACCAGCGGCTTGTGGCTCTCGGCCAGGCGGGTCAGCAGGGCGGCCTGGGCCGCGTCAACGCCTTTCAGGGCTTCGGCCAGTTGCGCGGCCTGGGCGTTGCTGAAAGCGATGGCCTGGTTGCCACCTTCATAGCCCAGCACCGGGGCTACAGCAGCGACCAGTTCGGCGCTCGGGTTGAGCAGGGGTTGTGCGTAGAACACTTCAAGCCAGGCGCCCTGGCGGTTCTGGGAGCCGACACCGAAGGCCAGGCTGAACAGGGTATTGGACATGTGATTACCTCGTGCGAAATAGGGTAGGGGCTCAGGCCAGGGCAGCGGCGTACAGGTCGGGCTTGAAACCGACCAGGGTACGCGCGCCAAGGTCCAGCACCGGGCGTTTGATCATCGACGGCTGGGCCAGCATCAGGTCGACGGCCTTGGCCTGGTCGAGGTCGGCCTTGCTGGTGTCGTCCAGCTTGCGGAAGGTGGTGCCAGCACGGTTGAGGATGACTTCCCAGCCGTGTTCGTCGCACCAGCGGTTCAGGCTGTCACGGTCGATGCCTTGGGTCTTGTAGTCGTGGAATTCGTAGGCGATGGCCTTGTCTTCGAGCCAGGTACGCGCCTTTTTCATGGTGTCACAGGCTTTGATGCCGTAGAGCGTGTAGGTCATTGTGTGCATTGGGGTCGCAGGTTGCCCCAATCTCTCCGTTTTCCGATGTCAGTCGCGGGATTATGCGGGAACGAACATCGTGGCGCCACGCCCGTGGCACCCATGTTTGTTGAACAAGGTGTGTTCAAGCGACCAGGCGCTGTACCGCCCCGATGATCTCATCGCCGTGTTGCTGTTCGGCTGTGCGCAGATCGAAGGCAGTCTGCAGGTTGAGCCAGAACTCGGGGGTGGTGTCCAGGCAGATGGACAGGCGCAGTGCCATGTCGGCGGAAACACCGCCACGTTCGCGCAGGATATTGTTGACCGTTGGTGTGGCAACGCCCAATGCCCTGGCCAGCGCTGCGGCACTGAAACCCATTTCTTTCTGGAAGTCCTCACGCAGGACTTCACCGGGGTGAATGGGACGGATGGCTTTCTTAGGCATGATGCTTTGACTGGGATACTGAGAAGAGGCGGATGGACCGAGTATAGGTTGGATCAAAGGTGATTCAACGATTTCTTGCAGAGGGAGGCAGCCTCTATGTCACTTTATTGTCGTGAGTATCATCATGTTACATATTCCCCGGCCACCTGCGACTATCGTGCAGCGGCCCCAAACCGCCGCTCGCCGCTAACATATTGTTTCAATGGCGATGTTTCGCCCTGCTATCGTTTCTGGTTCACAAAGGAAGCTTTCCCGGATGCAGTCCGCCTACACCGTCCTCATCCTGCTGACGCTGGTCAGTCTGTCGAAGCTGGTTGGCCGCATGGTGCCGCTGCCCTTGCCGTTGGTGCAGATTGCCGCCGGTGCCTTGCTGGCCTGGCCGACATTGGGCCTGCATGTGGCCCTGGACCCCGAATTGTTCCTGTTCCTGTTCTTGCCGCCGCTGCTGTTTGCCGACGGCTGGCGCATCCCCAAGCGTGAGTTGTGGCGAATCCGTGGGCCGGTGGTGGCATTGGCCGTAGGGTTGGTGCTGTTCACCGTGGTCGGAGCCGGTTACTTCATTCACTGGTTGTTGCCGAGCATCCCGCTGCCGGTGGCCTTTGCCCTGGCGGCGGTACTGTCACCCACCGACGCTGTGGCAGTGTCGGCCATCACCCAGGACCGCCTGCCCACTCCGCTGATGCACATGTTGCAAGGCGAGGCGCTGATGAACGATGCGTCTGGCCTGGTGACCTTCAAGTTTGCCCTGGTGGCGGCAATCACCGGGGTGTTCTCGCTGGCTGATGCGAGCTTCACCTTTGTTCTGGTGGCGTTGGGCGGCCTGGCGGTAGGTGTCGCCCTGAGCTGGTTGATCGGCCGCCTGCGTGCCTGGATGATCGCCCGCGGCTGGGATGACCCCGCCACCCACGTCGTGTTCATGTTGCTGCTGCCGTTCGCCGCCTATGTATTGGCTGAGCGCCTGGGCGTATCGGGCATCCTTTCGGCGGTGGCGGCCGGCATGATGCAAAGCTGGCTCGACCTGTTGCCACGGCAGACCAGCACGCGGCTGCTCAACCGCAGTGTGTGGTCACTGCTGGAGTTCGCCTTCAATGGGCTGATCTTCCTGCTGCTGGGCCTGCAATTGCCGGACATCATCAAGGCCGTGGTCAGCCACGAACCCACTGTTTGGCCGACCCTGGCCTACCGTTGCCTGGATGTAGTGGCGATCTTTGCTGCGCTGATCTTGCTGCGGTTCATCTGGGTCCAGAGCATCTGGCGGTCGATTGGCGTGGTCCGCCGCTGGCGCGGCAAGCCCGCGCTGGTGCTGATGCCCACGGCGCGCTCTTGCTGGTTGCTGACGCTGGGTGGCGTTCGCGGTGCCGTTACCTTGGCCGGTGTGATGTCTATTCCGTTGTTGATTGGGGCGGGCAAGGCCTTCCCGGAACGTGACTTGCTGATCTTCATTGCCGCAGGGGTGATCCTGTTGTCGCTGATAAGCGCCTGCATTGCGCTGCCGTTCTTGTTGCGCGGGGTAACCAAGAGCGCAGACGAGCGCTTGCACCAGGAGGTGCAGGAGGCCTGGCGGCGTACTGCCGAGGCTGCGATCCACGCCCTGGAGGCTGAGGAGGTCATTGACAGCAATGCCCCGCAGGACGCCGCGCAGGCGACACTGGCAACCGAGCTGAAGGCGCGGTTGATGGCGGAATACCGGGATGAGCTGGACAGCTATAACGACAGTGCCGAGGCCAAGGCGCTGGCCGAACAGATGGACTTGCTGGAGCGGCGTTTGCGCTTGCGTGCGCTGCGGGCGCAGCGGCTGGAACTGTATAACCTGCATCGCCAGCACGAGGTGGGGGATGAGGTGGTGCGGCAGGTGCTGGGAGAGCTGGATATGAGCGAGGCAAACCTGGGGCCGGTCAAGTAGACCCTATCAAGGCCATTCGCGGGCACGCCCGCTCCCACAGGTCAAGCGCTGCATTTGAAATCAGCGCAGCACCTGTGGGAGCGGGCGTGCCCGCGAATGGGGCTGTCAGCGGTTCTGCAGGAATGCGCGAATCCGCTCTGCCGCCTCGATGCATTCAGCCAGCGGCGCAACCAGCGCCATACGCACGCGCCCCGCACCCGGATTCACGCCGTCTACTTCACGCGACAGGTACGACCCCGGCACCACCGTCACATGTTGGGCTTCAAACAGGTCACGGGTGAATTCGGCATCGTCACCCGGCACCTTGGCCCACAGGTAGAAGCTGCCGTCCGGGCGCTGCACGTCCAGCACCGGCTGCAGAATGTCCAGCACGGCATCGTACTTGGCGCGGTACTGGTCGCGGTTCTCGCGCACATGCGCCTCGTCCTGCCAGGCGGCAATGCTGGCCAGCTGGGTTTGCACCGGCATGGCGCAGCCGTGGTAGGTGCGGTACAGCAGGAACGGTTTGATGATCTCGGCGTCGCCCGCCACGAAGCCCGAACGCAGGCCCGGCAGGTTGGAACGCTTGGACAGGCTGTGGAACACCACGCAACGTTTGAAGTCGCTGCGGCCCAGTTCGGCGCAGGCGGTCAGCAGGCCTGGAGGCGGCGCGTCTTCGTCGAAGTACAGCTCGCTGTAGCATTCGTCGGCAGCGATCACGAAGTCGTGCTCGTCAGCCAGGGCGATCAGCTTCTTCAGGGTATCCATCGGCACCAGCGCGCCAGTGGGGTTGCCTGGCGAGCACAGGAACAGGATCTGGCAACGTTTCCACACTTCGGCCGGCACCGCGTCGAAGTCGGGGTTGAAACCATTGCTTTCCAGGCACGGCAGGTAGTGCGGGGCGGCCCCGGCCAGCAGCGCTGCGCCTTCGTAGATCTGGTAGAACGGGTTGGGGCTGACCACCAGGCCATCATCGGCGCGGTTGACCACGGCCTGGGTGAAGGCGAACAGCGCTTCGCGGGTACCGTTGACCGGCAGGATGTGGCGGTCGGCGTCCAGCCAGCCGGCGGGCACGCCAAAGCGCCGTTCGCACCACTGGCCAATCGCCTGGCGCAGTGCCGGCAGGCCGATGGTGCTGGGGTATACCGCCAGCTTGTCGAGGTTGTCGGCCATGGCCTGGGCGACGAACGCCGGCGATTCGTGCTTCGGCTCACCGATCGACAGGGCGATGGCGCGTTTGTCCGCCGCAGGCTTCACGCTGCCCAGCAGGGCGCGGAGCTTTTCGAAGGGGTAGGGCTGAAGCTGGGTCAAGGCATGGTTCATCGGCGCAAGGTCTCGTCAATCGTCTAATCGTTAAAAGGTCACGCGGGTCGGGCTGGCGTCGCTACCTTGGCCGGCCTGCAGTTGCTGCACGATGGCTTCCTGCAGGCGGCTGCACAGCTGCGGGTCGGACAGCGGCTGGTTGTCGGCATCGGTGATGAAGAACACGTCTTCCACCCGTTCGCCGAGGGTGGCGATTTTGGCGTTTTGCAGCGACAGGTCGAACTCCAGGAAAATCCGCCCAAGCCGGGCCAGCAGCCCCGGGCGATCGGGCGCAGTGATTTCGAGGATGGTCACCGGGCGCTGGGCATCGTTGAGGATGGTCACCTGCGGCGGGAAGTCGAAGTGCTTGAGCTGGCGCGGTACCCGGCGCTGGATGATGGTCGGGTAGTCCTCGGGGTTGCGCAGTGCTTCGGTCAGGCCGTCGCGAATCTGTTTGACCCGCTGCGGGTTGTCGCCGATCGATCCGCCGTCGTTATCCAGCACGATGTAGGTGTCGAGGGTGAACTGGCTGCTCGACGTGATGATCCGCGCGTCATGAATGTTCAGGTTCAGCTGCGACATGGCGGCCACCGTCACGGCGAAGAAATCATGCTGGTCGGGGGCATAGATGAAGATCTGCGTGCCGCCTTCGAACTCGCGCTGGGTGGTTTCCTTGATCAGCACCAGCGGCCCGCCATCGGCGGGTTGCTGCAGAATCGCGTCACTGTGCCAGGCCACGTCGGCGGCGTTGTGCTTGAGGAAGTAGTCATCGCCCAGTTGCGACCACAGCTGCTCGACGTCGTCCGGGTCGGTGCCTTCGCGCACCAGGATGTCCAGCGCTGCGGATTGTGTCTGGCGAATTTGCTCTTCGCGGTCCAGCGGGTTTTCCAGGCCCCGGCGCAGGGCACGCTTGGTCTCGGTATACAGCTGACGCAGCAGGCTGGCCCGCCAGGAGTTCCACAGGCTGGGGTTGGTGGCGTTGATGTCGGCCACGGTCAGCACATAGAGGTAGTCCAGGCGTGTCTCGTCACCCACGTGCAGGGCAAAGTCGTTGATCACCTGCGGGTCGGACAGGTCCTTGCGCTGGGCGGTGGTCGACATGACCAGGTGGTTCTGCACCAGCCAGACGATCAGGCGGCTGTCCCAGGCCGGCAACTGGTGGCGCTCGCAGAACTTCTTCGCATCCACTGCGCCCAGTTCGGAGTGGTCGCCCTGGCGGCCTTTGCCGATGTCGTGGTACAGGCCAGCCAGGTAGATCAGCTCGGGTTTGGGTAGGCGGCCCATGAGCTTGCTGGCCAGCGGGAATTTCTCGGACACCGGCGTGTATTGCAGCTTGCGCAGGTGCTTGATGAGGTTGAGGGTGTGCGCATCGACCGTATAGATGTGGAACAGGTCATGCTGCATCTGCCCGACAATCAGCCCGAACTCCGGCAGGTAGCGGCCAAGGATGCCGTAGCGGTTCATCCGCCGCAGGTTGCGGTGGATACCGATTTCGCACTTGAACAGCTCGATGAACAGGCTGGTGTTGCGGATATCGGTGCGGAACGTGTCATCGATCAGGTGCCGGTGCTCGCGCAACAGGCGCACGGTATCGGCACGCACGCCTTTGATTTCCGGGTGCTGGGCCATCAGCACGAAGATTTCCAGCATGGCGAATGGCGTGCGCTTGAACACGTTCGCGTTGGTGGCCTCGATATAGCCATCATGCAGGCGGAACCGCGCATTCAGCGGCTGGGTGGTGCCGCTGTCGTCGTCGGCGAGGATCACTTCCTCGAAATGCTGGATGATCAGGTCGCACAGCTGGCTGATGCTCATCACCACCCGGTAGTACTGCTGCATGAACTGCTCGATTGCCCGCTTGGGGTTTTCGTCGCTGTAACCCAGCAGTGCGGCCAGGCTGCGCTGATGATCGAACAGCAGCCGGTCCTCGGCGCGCCCGGCCAGCATGTGCAGGGCGTAGCGCACCTTCCACAGAAAGTCCTGGGAGGAGGCCAGCAGCTCGTTCTCGCTTTCCAGCAAAAAGCCTTCGCCAGCCAGTGCATGCAGGTTCAGGGTGCCGTACTGGCGGCGCGCCACCCACAGTACCGTCTGGATGTCGCGCAGGCCGCCTGGTGAGCCCTTGACGTTGGGTTCGAGGTTGTACTCGGTGTCGTTGTACTTGTGGTGGCGGGCCTTGAGTTCGGCGCGCTTGGCCAGGAAAAATTCCTTGCTCGGCCACATGTGTGCGGTGCTGGTTACCTCCAGCATGCGCTGGCGCAAGGCCTCGGGGCCGGCAATGGTGCGGCTTTCCATCAGGTTGGTGATGACCGTCAGGTCGGCGCGGGCCTGCTCGGCACATTCGTCGACGGTGCGCACGCTCTGGCCCACTTCCAGGCCGATGTCCCACAGCAAGGTGAGAAAACGTTCGATGGCATCGCGGTACTGCTCGTGCTCGGCGGCGCCCAGCAAGATCAGCAGGTCGATGTCCGAATGCGGGTGCAGTTCACCGCGCCCGTAGCCGCCCACCGCAACCAGGGCGATGCCGCTGTGGTCGCCCCAGTCGAACTGGTTCCACGCCTGTTGCAGGATGTTGTCCACGAGCCAGGCGCGGGCTTCGATCAGTGGGCGGATTTCGCCGCCCGCGCGAAAACGCTTGTCGAGCACCTCGCCGGCCAGGCGGATGGCTTTCTTGAAGGCGGCGATAGGGCTCGCCTTGAGGGCCAGTTCCGCCTGGAACTGGCCGCGGTCGAACAGCTCGGGATCCACCTGGGGCATCGCGTCACGTTCCTGTCGTGGGGTGGCCTGTCGGAGTACGGTCAGGCCGAGGTGCGCGGGATGGTGTCGTCCTTGCGCAGGGTGAAGATCTCGTAGCCGGTCGCGGTCACCACCAGGGTGTGTTCCCATTGGGCCGAGAGCTTGCGGTCCTTGGTGATGGCGGTCCAGCCATCGCCCAGTACCTTGGTGTCGGCCTTGCCCTGGTTGATCATCGGCTCGATGGTGAAGGTCATGCCTTCTTTCAGTTCCATGCCGGTGCCGGCGCGGCCGTAGTGCAGGATCTGCGGCTCTTCGTGGAACACCTTGCCGATGCCGTGGCCGCAAAACTCGCGCACCACCGAAAAGCCGTTCTTTTCCGCGTGCTTCTGGATCACTTCACCGATGTCGCCCAGGCGGCAGCCCGGCTTGACCAGCTCGATGGCCTTGTACATGCACTCCTGGGTCACCTTGGACAGGCGTTCGGCCCAGACCGGCACGGTACCCACGTGGAACATGCGGCTGGTGTCGCCGTGGTAGCCGTCCTTGATCACGGTGACGTCGATGTTGAGCGTGTCACCGTCCTTGAGCGGCTTGTCGTTGGGGATGCCGTGGCAGACCACATGGTTGATCGAGGTGCAGATCGACTTCGGGTAGCCCTTGTAGTTGAGCGGTGCCGGGATGGCCTGCTGGACATTGACGATATAGTCGTGGCACAGGCGGTCGAGCGCTTCGGTGGTGATACCGGGCTTGACGTGTTCTTCGATCATTTCCAGCACGTCGGCGGCCAGGCGGCCAGCGATGCGCATCTTTTCGATGTCTTCTGCGGTCTTGATGGTGACGGTCATTACAGGCTCTCTACGGCGCCGTATACGGCGCGAACAAACGGGAAAGGCCGGATTCTAGCAGAGCAAGGCGCCGATCGGTCGGGATAAAGGCGGCCAGGCTGCTGTCTATAGCTGGCATTCTGGCGCGAAAGCGCAGGTGCTGCAAAAGCCGCTGACGGACGCAACAGTATCCGGGTTCCGTTCGGCTGCGGTCTGTGGTATAAAATGCGCCGCTTTCGGGGACGACCCCGTCAGCACTTAAACCCACACACGTGTCGACACGATGACCTGGGTGCCCCGAGTTGCGAAATTCGCGGGTTGGTCATTGGGATACGTGGAGGCCCAACCCGACTTATCAAGGAACTATCATGTCCCAAGTCAACATGCGCGATATGCTGAAGGCCGGTGTGCACTTCGGCCACCAGACCCGTTACTGGAACCCGAAAATGGGCAAGTACATTTTCGGCGCGCGTAACAAGATCCACATCGTCAACCTGGAAAAAACCCTGCCAATGTTCAACGACGCTCTGTCGTTCGTTGAGCGCCTGGCCCAGGGCAAGAACAAGATCCTGTTCGTCGGCACCAAGCGTTCCGCCGGCAAGATCGTCGCCGAGCAAGCTGCTCGTTGCGGTTCGCCATACGTTGACCACCGTTGGTTGGGCGGCATGCTGACCAACTACAAGACCATCCGCGCTTCGATCAAGCGTCTGCGCGACCTGGAAACCCAGGCCGAAGACGGCACTTTCGCCAAGCTGACCAAGAAAGAAGCCCTGATGCGCTCCCGCGACCTGGAAAAACTGGATCGCAGCCTGGGTGGCATCAAGGATATGGGCGGTCTGCCAGACGCTCTGTTCGTTATCGACGTTGATCACGAGCGCATCGCGATCACCGAAGCCAACAAGCTGGGCATCCCGGTTATCGGCGTTGTCGATACCAACAGCAGCCCTGAAGGTGTTGACTACATCATCCCGGGTAACGATGACGCCATCCGCGCTATCGAGCTGTACATGACTTCGATGGCTGACGCAGTCATCCGCGGCCGCAACAACGTTGCCGGCGGCACCGAAGTTTACGCTGAAGAAGCGGCTGCACCTGCTGCTGAGTAATAGGCGCTAGCGTCTACTTGGCACGCAAAAAGGGGGCTCTGCCCCCTTTTTGCCACCTTGAAATCCTGCTGTCAGCATCGGCCCCGCATCATGGGCTCGCTGAAATGAAAACAGCGGATTAGCAGAATTGAACGCCCGTGACGAACGGGTGGAATGGTTGAAAAACTTTCCAAGAGGATTTTGAAATGGCAGCAATTACTGCAGCGCTGGTAAAAGAACTGCGCGAGCGTACCGGCGAAGGCATGATGGATTGCAAAAAGGCCCTGGAAAAGGCCGGCGGCGACATCGAGAAAGCCATTGACGACATGCGTGCCTCGGGCGCCATCAAGGCCGCCAAAAAGGCTGGCAACGTCGCTGCTGAAGGCGCTATCGCGGTCAAGACCGACGGTAAATCCGCCGTCCTGCTGGAAGTGAACTCGCAGACCGACTTCCTGGCCCTGCAAGACGACTTCAAGAACTTCGTAGCCGAAAGCCTCGAGCAAGCCTTCGCCGAGAAGCTGACCGACGCTGCTCCGCTGATCGCTTCGCGTGAAGCTGCTCGTGAAGCCCTGGTTGCCAAGTGCGGCGAGAACGTCAACATCCGTCGCCTGGTGCGCGTTGAGGGTGACGTTGTCGGTGCCTACCTGCACGGCAACAAGATCGGTGCTGTCGTTGTCCTGAAAGGCGGCGACGTCGAGCTGGCCAAGAACATCGCCATGCACGTTGCGGCTTCGAACCCTGAGTTCCTGGATTCGTCGGAAATCTCCGCCGAGGCCATCGAGCGCGAGAAGGGTGTCTTCCTGCAGCTGAACGCCGACAAGATCGCCGGCAAGCCGGAAAACATCGTTGAGAACATGATCAACGGCCGTATCACCAAGTTCAAAGCCGAAGCCTCGCTGAAAGAGCAAGCTTTCGTCATGAACCCGGAAGTCAAGGTTGGCGAACTGGCCAAGAAAGCCGGCGCTGAAATCGTTTCCTTCACCTACTTCAAAGTAGGCGAAGGCATCGAGAAGCCAGTCGACGACTTCGCTGCTGAAGTTGCCGCTCAGGTAGCTGCTGCCAAGCAGTAAGACAGCCCCGTCTGTCGCCCAAAAGAGGCTGCCCGCTCACGCGCGCAGCCTCTTTGTCAAAACGGCGAAGGGTTTATAAAACTCGCCGCCGCTGGCACCAAAACGGTGCCACGCTACAGTTAGCAGGCTGCAAACAGCCCGCACGAATTTTCTAAAAGTACGCCGCAGGAGAGACTCGCAATGGCTCAGCAGGTGAGTGGTCGCCAACCTCGCTATAAACGCATTTTGCTCAAACTTAGCGGCGAGGCCCTGATGGGCTCGGAAGACTTCGGGATCGACCCGAAAGTGCTGGATCGCATGGCCCTTGAAGTTGGCCAGCTGGTAGGGATCGGTGTCCAGGTCGGCCTGGTGATCGGTGGTGGCAACCTGTTCCGCGGCGCCGCGCTCAGCGCAGCCGGCATGGACCGCGTCACCGGTGACCACATGGGCATGCTGGCCACCGTGATGAACGGCCTGGCCATGCGCGATGCGCTGGAGCGCTCGAACATCCCGGCCCTGGTCATGTCGGCCATTTCCATGGTCGGTGTCACCGATCATTACGATCGTCGCAAAGCTATTCGCCACCTCAACTCCGGGGATGTGGTAATTTTCTCCGCCGGTACCGGCAACCCGTTCTTCACCACCGACTCCGCGGCCTGCCTGCGCGCCATCGAAATCGATGCCGACGTGGTGCTGAAGGCGACCAAGGTCGATGGTGTGTACACTGCCGATCCATTCAAGGACCCACACGCCGAGAAGTTCGATCACCTGACCTACGATGAGGTCCTGGATCGCAAGCTGGGTGTGATGGACCTGACCGCAATCTGCCTGTGCCGTGACCACAAGATGCCATTGCGGGTATTCAACATGAACAAGCCTGGCGCCCTGCTGAACATCGTGGTGGGTGGCGCTGAAGGTACTCTGATCGAGGAAGGCCAAGCATGATCAACGACATCAAGAAAGACGCGCAGGAGCGCATGGGCAAGTCCATCGAAGCCCTGGCTCGCAACCTCGCGGCAATCCGCACCGGTCGCGCCCACCCAAGCATCCTGGACAGCGTCAAGGTCACTGCCTGGGGTAGCGAGATGCCGCTGAACCAGGTGGCCGCGATCACCGTCGAAGATGCCCGCACCCTGAAGATCGTCGCGCACGACAAGAACCTCAGCGCTGCCATCGAAAAGGCCATCCTCACCTCTGACCTGGGCCTGAACCCGTCCAGCGCCGGTACCACCATTCGCGTGCCGATGCCGGCCCTGACCGAGGAAACCCGCAAGGGTTACACCAAGCAGGCCAGCGGTGTGGCCGAGGATGCCAAGGTCGCTGTGCGCAATGTGCGCCGCGATGCCCTGGGCGACCTGAAGAAGCTGACCAAGGACAAGGAAATCAGCGAAGACGAAGAACGTCGCGCGGCGGACGAGATCCAGAAGCTGACCGACAAGTTCATTGCTGAAGTCGATGCTGCTTACAAAGCCAAGGAAAAGGACCTGATGGCCGTCTAAGGCCGGGGTTTTTTAATGGAAAAGTCCAAGTTGGCGGCACCGTCCTCGGTGCCGCGTCATGTCGCGATCATCATGGATGGCAACAACCGCTGGGCGAAAAAGCGCCTGCTGCCCGGCGTTGCCGGGCACAAGGCGGGTGTCGACGCCGTTCGCGCGGTCATCGAAGTCTGTGCCAAGTCCGGGGTCGAGGTGCTGACCCTGTTCGCTTTCTCCAGTGAAAACTGGCAGCGCCCGGCCGAAGAGGTTGGTGCGTTGATGGAGCTGTTCTTCTCGGCCCTGCGCCGTGAGGCCAAGCGCCTCAATGAGAACAACATCAGCCTGCGCATCATCGGTGACCGTTCGCGTTTCCATCCTGAATTGCAGGCCGCCATGCGCGAAGCCGAGGCGCTGACCGCCGGCAACAATCGCTTCATCCTGCAGATCGCAGCCAACTACGGTGGCCAGTGGGATATCGCCCAGGCCGCCCAGCGGCTGGCGCGGGAAGTGCAAGCCGGTCACCTGCGCCCGGAAGACATCACCCCGGGTCTGCTGCAGACGTGCCTGGCAACCGGTGAGCTGCCGCTGCCGGACCTGTGCATCCGCACCGGTGGCGAGCACCGCATCAGCAATTTCCTGTTGTGGCAACTGGCCTATGCCGAGTTGTACTTCTCCGACCTGTACTGGCCGGACTTCAAACACGAGGCCATGCGCAATGCCCTGGCCGATTTCGCTTCGCGCCAGCGCCGCTTCGGTAAGACCAGCGAGCAGGTCGAGGCTGGAGCTCGTGCTTAATGCTTAAACAACGCATCATTACCGCGCTGATCCTGCTGCCGATCGCGCTGGGCGGTTTTTTCCTGCTCAACGGTGGGGATTTTGCCCTGTTCATCGGCTTCGTGGTGACCCTTGGCGCCTGGGAGTGGGCGCGCCTGGCCGGGCTCATGGCCCAACCGCTGCGCATTGCCTATGCCTTGGTGGTCGCCGGGGCGCTGATGCTGCTGTACATCCTCCCGGAGCTGGCGCCCTGGGTGTTGGGCGCTGCGGTGATCTGGTGGGGCCTGGCCACTTGGCTGGTGCTTACTTATCCGCGCAGCAGCGAGCTGTGGGCCAGTGCCGCCTGTCGGTTGCTGATTGGCCTGCTGGTGTTGCTGCCAGCCTGGCAGGGGTTGGTGCTGCTCAAGCACTGGCCGCTGGGCAACTGGCTGATCCTCTCGGTCATGGTGCTGGTCTGGGCTGCCGACATCGGCGCGTACTTCTCTGGCCGGGCGTTTGGCAAGCGCAAGCTCGCCCCGCAGGTCAGCCCTGGCAAGAGCTGGGAAGGTGTGTATGGCGGCCTGGCCGTCAGCCTGTTGATTACCCTGGGTGTCGGCATCAGCCGCGACTGGGGCTTTGGCCAGCTCTTGCTGGGTCTGCTGGGCGCCGCGTTGCTGGTGATGTCCTCGGTGGTCGGTGACCTGACCGAGAGCATGTTCAAGCGCCGCTCCGGCATCAAGGACAGCAGTAACCTGCTGCCTGGCCATGGTGGTGTGCTGGACCGCATCGACAGCCTGACCGCAGCGATCCCGATCTTCGCCGTGCTGCTGTGGGCTGCCGAATGGGGTGTGATGTGAGTCGCCCGCAGCGTATTACCGTGCTCGGGGCCACTGGCTCCATCGGCCTGAGCACGCTGGATGTGATTGCGCGGCACCCCGACCGCTACCAGGTGTTTGCCCTCAGCGGCTATTCGCGTATCGATGAATTGCTGGCCCTGTGCGTGCGCCATCGTCCGGCGTTCGCCGTGGTGCCGAGCGCTGAGGCCGCTGTGCGGCTGCGCGAAGGCCTGGCTGCGGTCGGTTGCGCTACCGAAGTGCTGGAGGGTGAGGCCGGGCTTTGCCAGGTGGCCTCGGCAGCGGAAGTGGACGCCGTGATGGCAGCCATTGTCGGTGCGGCCGGCCTGCGTCCTACCTTGGCGGCCGTCGAGGCGGGCAAGAAGGTGTTGCTGGCCAACAAGGAAGCCCTGGTGATGTCTGGCGCGCTGTTCATGGAGGCGGTACGGCGCAGTGGTGCCGTACTGTTGCCAATCGACAGCGAGCACAACGCGATTTTCCAGTGCATGCCCGGCGATTATGCGCGCGGCCTGAGCGCGGTCGGCGTACGCCGGATCCTGCTCACGGCTTCCGGCGGCCCGTTCCGTGAAACACCGGTCGAGGCACTGCTGGACGTGACCCCGGAACAAGCCTGCGCGCACCCTAACTGGTCGATGGGGCGCAAGATTTCCGTCGACTCGGCCAGCATGATGAACAAGGGGCTTGAGCTGATCGAAGCCTGCTGGCTGTTCGATGCCGCGCCGGCCAAGGTCGAGGTGGTGGTGCACCCGCAGAGCGTAATCCACTCCCTGGTCGACTATGTGGACGGTTCGGTGCTGGCACAGCTGGGCAACCCGGACATGCGCACGCCGATCGCCAATGCCCTGGCGTGGCCCGAGCGGATCGACTCCGGAGTGGCGCCGCTGGACCTGTTTGCCATCGCCCGTCTGGATTTTCAGGCGCCCGACGAACAGCGCTTCCCTTGCCTGCGCCTGGCGCGGCAGGCTGCCGAGGCCGGCAACAGTGCACCCGCTGTGCTCAACGCAGCCAACGAGGTGGCAGTCGAGGCATTTCTCGGGCGGCGTATCCGCTTTCCGGAGATCGCGGGTATGATCGAACAGGTGCTCGACCAAGAGCCCGTCGTGCCGCTGCCATCGCTGGATGCGGTGTTTGCCGCCGACCAGCGTGCCCGGGAGCTTTCCCGTGAGTGGCTGAGGCGTCACGGTCGCTGAAGCCGGCCTGCTGAACATCATTCGGAGATGGACATGACAGCGCTCTACATGATTATCGGCACCCTCGTGGCCTTGGGGGTGCTGGTCACCTTCCACGAATTCGGCCACTTCTGGGTGGCGCGCCGCTGCGGCGTCAAGGTACTGCGCTTCTCGGTGGGCTTCGGCACGCCGTTGCTGCGCTGGCATGACCGCCACGGTACCGAGTTCGTGGTCGCGGCGATTCCGCTGGGTGGCTACGTCAAGATGCTCGACGAGCGCGAGGGCGATGTGCCGCCTGCGCTGGCCGGGCAGTCGTTCAACCGCAAGTCGGTTCGCCAGCGTATCGCGATCGTCGCAGCAGGCCCGATTGCCAACTTCCTGCTGGCCATCCTGTTCTTCTGGGTGCTGGCAATGCTGGGTACCCAGCAGGTCCGTCCGGTGATCGGTACGGTCGACAGTGGCAGCCTGGCTGCGTCGGCTGGCCTGACCGCAGGTCAGGAAATCGTCTCCATTGACGGCAAGCCGACCAACGGTTGGTCGGCGGTCAACCTGCAGCTGGTTCGCCGCCTGGGCGAGAGTGGCACTTTGCAGGTTGGCGTGCTCGACGAGGGCGCCACTGCCGAGCGCCAGTTGCAGGTCAAACTGGACAGCTGGCTCAAGGGCGCCGACGAGCCGGACCCGATCCAGTCGCTTGGTCTGCACCCTTGGCGCCCGGCGATCGTGCCTGTACTGGCCGAGATCGATCCGAAGGGGCCGGCTGCCGCTGCGGGCCTGAAAACCGGTGACAAACTGCTGGCCGTCGATGGCGTGGCCGTGACCGAATGGCAACAGGTTGTCGACAGCGTGCGTGCACGCCCGGATGCCAAAGTCGTGGTGCGCGTGGAGCGTGATGGCGTGGCCCTGGACGTTCCGGTGACCCTGGCCCGCAAAGGCGAGGGCAAAGCCGTCGGTGGCTATCTGGGTGCCGGGGTAAAAGGTGGCGAATGGCCTGCCAGCATGCTCCGCGAAGTCAGCTACGGCCCGCTGGAAGCGGTGGGTGAAGGCTTGTCGCGCACCTGGAACATGAGCGTCCTGACCCTTGAGTCGCTGAAGAAAATGCTGTTCGGAGAGCTCTCGGTAAAAAACTTGAGTGGACCGATAACCATTGCTAAAGTGGCGGGCGCTTCGGCCCAGTCCGGCGTGGGGGATTTCCTGAATTTCCTGGCCTACCTGAGCATAAGCCTGGGGGTTCTTAACCTGCTGCCCATCCCGGTACTGGATGGGGGGCATTTGCTGTTTTACCTGGTCGAGTGGGCGCGCGGTCGTCCGCTGTCGGATCGGGTGCAAGGTTGGGGGGTCCAGATCGGTATCAGTTTGGTCATAGGGGTGATGTTGCTCGCCCTGATCAACGATCTGGGTCGACTATAAAGCTTCGCTCAATTGCGAACCTGCCGTGTTGTCGCGGCGGGTTGTTTATTGCCAGTTGGAATAAAAGGACTTCATGAAACGTCTGCTGCTAACTGCGGTCATGTCCGCACTGATGATCGCTGAAGTTCACGCCGAGTCCTTCACCATCTCCGATATTCGCGTCAACGGCCTGCAGCGGGTTTCCGCCGGCAGTGTGTTCGGTGCCCTGCCGCTGAACGTCGGCGACCAGGCGGATGACCGCCGCCTGGTGGACTCGACCCGTTCCCTGTTCAAGACTGGGTTCTTCCAGGACATTCAGCTGAACCGCGATGGCAATGTGCTGATCATCAACGTGGTCGAGCGCCCGTCGGTGTCGAGCATCGAGATCGAAGGCAACAAGGCGATCAGCACCGAAGACCTGATGAAGGGCCTGAAGCAATCGGGCCTGGCCGAAGGCGAGATCTTCCAGCGTGCCACCCTCGAAGGCGTGCGTAACGAGCTGCA